>CAUVFG010000169.1:0-3380 GCA_963551125.1 uncultured Selenomonas sp.
GGGCAGACTCCGATCTTTCATCGGTTAGAAACGTGCGCCGCCGGGCGCACAACACGAAAGCCCCCTGACCAGTCGTCAGGGGGCTTTCGTCTATTCCATTACGCTTCTCCGCGCCGTCCGTGGTACAGGCACCACGGCTCCTCCGCCATGAAGTCGCCGCCATGGTAGTACGCCGCACGCGCACGGCAGCCACCGCACGCCTTCTTGTAGTTGCACGAGCCGCAGCCGCCGCCGTAGTCGAGCGTACGCAGCTCCTTGAACACCTCGTTTTTCGCCCAGATCTCATCAAACGGCGTCTCGCGCACATCCCCCAGCTCACGGTTGAGGTACGCACACGGCTGCACCTTGCCGCGCGGACTGATGATGCAGTACGTCAGCCCCGCCAGACATCCGCGCGAGAAGCGCGTGTCCACACCGAGCTGATCGGCGATGCGCAGGAACTGCGGCGCGCAGGTCGGCTTCAGCTCGATGTCCACCGTCTCCTGCTTCCGCATGATGCGCGAGAGGACATCCTCATATGCCTCTGCACGCAGCGATTCCTCCTCGATCGTCTCCGCGCGTCCCGTCGGCACGAGGAAAAAGAAGTGATGTGCCTTCGCTCCGATCTCCACGGCGAAATCCGTCATCGCCTCGAGTTCGTGCGCGTTCCAGTCCATCACCGTCGTGTGAATCTGGAACGGCAGCCCGACCTCGCGGCAGTTCATCATGCCGCGCACCGCGTCGTCCCAGCCGCCCGGGAACGAGCGGAACGTATCGTGCTTATTCTTGTCGAGCGAGTCGAGCGAGATGCCCATGCCGCACGCGCCCGCCTCCTTGAGCGCCTTTGCCATCGGCAGATCGATGAGCGTGCCGTTCGTCCCGAATACGGGAATGAGCCCGAGTCCACGTGCATACGAAACGAGCTCGAGGATGTCGGGGCGCGTCAGCGGTTCGCCGCCCGAGAAAATCATGATGCGGAAGCCCGCCTTTGCAATCTCGCGCAGCAGCTTCTTGCCTTCCTCCGTCGAGAGCTCCTCGTCTGCGCGGCAGCCCGCGTCGCGGTAGCAGTGGGCACAGTACATATTGCAAGCGTTCGTCGTGTTCCACGAGATGATCTTCACCCCGCCGCCCGCGACTCCCTTCGGATGCCCCTTCGGCATCCCCGCAGGGTGCCCGCCCGGATGCCCCATGCCGTGCGGATGTCCGCCGGGGTGACCGCCCATATGCGCGCGGGGATGTCCTGCACCCGCAGGGTGTCCCGCCGCGTGCGGATGTGTCCCCATCGTGCCCTGTGCGACCTCTGCCGCCTCCATTGGGGCGCTCACAGCGCAGCCCTCGTCAGACCGATTTCCTCATCCGTCAGATAGCAGGACGGATCGGACTCCCAGAAATCCCCCGTCCGTGCCTCGGCACGCGTGCGGAAATTGCCGTTGCACCAGCTGAGATACTGACATTTCGCGCAGCGTCCCTTGAGCAACGGCTTCCTGTCCTTCAGCCCCGCGAGAATCGGATGCGTCATATCCTGCCAAATATCGCCGAACTTGCGCTCACGCACATTGCCGAACGTATGATGCTGCGTGAACTGATCGGGATGCACATAGCCGAGGTGATCCACCTCGCCGAACGCAATGCCGGAGCGGTTGCCGCCGTTCGCGCCGATCAGCTTCTTGATCTGCTCCGCCCCTGCATCGTTCCCCTCCGCGAGCGCCTTCAGATACATATAGACCCCGTCGCAGTGGTTGTCCACCGTCAGGATTTCCTTTTTCAGACCGCGCGCCTCAAAGTCCTTCGTCCGCGCGATGATCGTATCCATCGCACGCCGCGACTCCTGTGCCGTCACATCCTCATCCATCATCTGTCCGCCGCGCCCCGAGTAGACGAGGTGGTAGAAGCAGACGCGGTTGATGCCCTTCTCCTCGATGAAGTCAAAGATCTTGTCCAGCTCCATGATATTGTGGTGGTTGATCGTAAAGCGCAGCCCTACGCGCTGCCCCACGGCGACACAGTTCTCGATGCCCTCCATCGCACGCTGATACGCGCCCTCGACCCCGCGGAACATATCGTTCACATCCGCAAGCCCGTCGAGCGAGATGCCAACGTAGCCGACGCCGAGATCCTTGATCCGCTGCGCCACCGCACGCGTGATAAGTGTCCCGTTCGTCGAGAGCGTCGGGCGCACGCCGAGATCGCGCGCATACTCCGCCAGCTCGAAGAAATCGGGGCGGATCAGCGGCTCGCCGCCCGAGAAGAGCAGCACAGGCACGCGGAACTCCGCGAGCCCGTCGATGAATCGCTTTGCCTCCTCCGTCGTCAGCTCGCCCGCGTACTTCTGCCCGTCCGAGGACATATAGCAGTGGCGGCAGCGGAGGTTGCACGTGCGCGTCGAGTTCCAGACCACCACAGGGCCCATCCCCTCCGCCGCGCCGCTCTTCATGCGGTGCGCGTTATGCCCGTAGCGCAGCGCATCGCCGTAGTATTCATCCATAAAAAGTAGCTTCGTTACACTGATCATCGAAATCTCCTAAATACACAAAACAAAGTCACTCACAAACGGACTGCTCATCCCGCTTGCGAATCCCGTCAAGCAGGAGACGCGTCTTGAGCGCGATATTCTCCTGATAGGTCAAATCAAGGTGGCTAAACGCCGCCGCCTGATAGAGCGAGTGGAACATCTCCGCAATCAGATCCACAGGCACATCGCTGCGAATCTCGTTCGCCGCCTGCCCCTCACGGATAATCTCCGTGAACACCTGCTTGATCTGCGGCGTCATGCGGCTGCTCGGCTGCTTGCCCGCGTGCGTATGCGGTGGCGGCGCCCCCTCGCCTCCTCCGGGGTGTCCCCCGTGGTGCGCCCCCGAGAGAAAGAGTGGCATCACAAAGCGGTTCTCATCAAGGAACTTCGCCGTCACACGCGCGCCGATCTCAAGGAGCTCAAGCGACGTGCGCTCCGCCGCCCGCGCCTCTGCAAGCGCGATACGGATCGTCTCCCCCAGTCGCCCGAGCAGAGAGAACAGCAGATCCTCCTTCGAGTTGAAATAATTGTAGAACGTCCCAATCCCGAGATCGGCGGCACTCATAATATCCGCAACAGACGTATCCTTGTAGCCCTTCTTCGAGAACTCACTGATCGCCGCCTCGAGAATCGTCTTGCGGGATTGCAGCTTCTTACGCTCCCGACGGCCCATCTTCTCCTCCAAAAGAACTTCACCCTTTCTTTCGTCATACAGAACTATTATAGCGAAAAACAATGGATTTGAAAAGGAAAAAATGAACGCCGTTCATATTTTCATTCTCAGTACCTAATTGAGAACAAAAAAAGACGTTGGCGAACCAACGTCCTATACTTCATAATGGTGACCCAGGAGGGATTCGAACCCCCGACCCTTTGATTCGTAGTCAAA
>CAUVFG010000170.1:0-3362 GCA_963551125.1 uncultured Selenomonas sp.
GCGGGCAAAAAAGATGCGTCAAGATGGCGGTGCTGAATTTATCAGTGCTTCCTTAGTTGACGGCTTGCTGTCCGTCGTCTATACGGAACGCGAAGATGATGTATTGCGACTAATTTCGGCGCGCAAAGCAACTGACAAAGAAAGGAGAGCATATGAACGCGGACATTTCTAAAACTCTGCTTGATGACGACAGCCCCGAACTGACGGACGAGCAGCTAAAAATCATGAGCCTTGTCCTATCCCATAAGGGCACGCGCGGCGGTTCACGAAAGGCTCTGTATATTCAAGGGCGAGAGGAAGAACGGGTCAGTGCCCTACGAAATTTGATGGAGAGCATGAGTTTCACCCTTCAACAGGCAATGGATGCGCTAAAGATCCCCTCCTCCGAGTATAAGAAATACGCCGCTGTCATTTAACCAACAAAGAAGAGTCCCCTCACAGATTTCTTTCCGTGAGAGGACTCTATTTTTATAGGAATCGCTGATAAAATGAAGTCCATCAGATTGGTGTAGATTTTTTGTCCTGTCAAGGAGACAAACCGGACGCATAGCAGAGGCTATGTGGAGGATTTGTCGACGCAGAGAGGGCGAAAAAGATGCGCCAAGATGATCGGGCTGAATTTATCAGTGCTTCCTATAAATTCACTCATACCTCAGCGCGTCGATGGGATCGAGCCGCGCGGCTTTGCGTGCGGGGTAGATGCCGAAGAAGAGGCCGATGCCGACGGCAAAGGAGAAGGAGACGAGGACCGGTAGGAATTCGATGGTGGTGGTAAGCCCACCAAACGAACCGATTGCTTTGGAGAGGGAAACGCCGAGCGTGATGCCGATCACGCCGCCGACAATGCCGATGACCATGGACTCGATCATGAACTGCATGAGTACGTTCGAGGAGGTCGCGCCGAGTGCCTTGCGGATGCCGATCTCGCGCGTGCGCTCGGTGACGGAGACCATCATGATGTTCATGATGCCGATGCCGCCGACGAGCAGCGAGATGCCCGCGATCGATCCGAGGAGCAGCGTGATCATATTCGTATTTTCCGTAAAGCTCTCCATGAGACTCGTCATGTTGCGCACGGTGAAATCGTCCTCTGCACCGTGACGAATGTGGTGCCGCTGACGCAGCAGATTCTCAACGTCTGCCTGCACCTGATTCATCCGCTCGGGACTCGACACCTGTATGTTGATGGAGTGGACGTATGTGATGGCAAGCATTCGCTCCTGTGCCGTTGTGATGGGAATGTAGATCACATCGTCCTGATCCTGACCGATGGACTGCCCCTTTTCTGCGGTCAGCCCAATGATCTTAAACGGCTGATTGTTGATGCGGATGTTCTTACCGACGGGATTCTCCGCGCCAAACAGATTGCTTGCGACAGTAGGGCCGATGACAGCAACACGGTTGCGCTTCTTGATGTCGCTCGCCGTAATGAACGAACCACTTGCAACCTTCAGCGAGCGAATCTGCATGATCTCGGGGGCAACCCCCTCCACCGTCGTATTCCAGTTGAGATTGCCATTGACAACATGATAGGCACCGGAGACCGAGGGGGATACGTAGTCAATCCCTTTGATCTTGCTCTCAATCGCCTTGGCATCATCGTATTTCAACGACTTGCGTGAGCCCGCCTTGCCTCGTACACCGCCCGTGTTCGCAGAGCCGGGCATGACGATGAGCATATTGGAGCCGAGGCTCGCAAAGGAGTCCGCGACGCTCGTACGCACGCCCATTCCGATGGAGACCATGGCAATGACTGCGCCCACGCCGATGATGATGCCGAGCATCGTGAGTAGGGAGCGGAGCTTGTTCGCGAGCAGGGCGTTCACCGCCATGCCGAAGCATTCCTTAAACAATATCCATCGCCACTCCCTTCCCCTCATCACGCGTGATCCTGCCGTCGCGCACGAGGAGCTGACGGCTTGCACGCACGGCAATCTCCGGCTCATGCGTGACAAGGATGATCGTGTGCCCCTTCTCGTGCATCCGCTCAAAGATCTCCATGATCTCCTGCGTGGACTTCGTGTCAAGATTGCCCGTCGGCTCATCCGCCATGATGATGTGCGGATCGTTCACGAGGGCGCGGGCAATCGCGACGCGCTGCCGCTGTCCGCCCGAAAGCTCGTTCGGCAGATGCGCCCCACGGTCAGAGAGCCCCACAGCGGCGAGCATTTCCTGCGCCCGCTCCGTACGTTCGTGCCGCCCAACGCCCGCATAGACGAGCGGCAGAGCGACGTTGTCGAGCGCGGAGATGCGCGGGAGCAGATTGAAGTTCTGAAAGACAAATCCGATCTTCTTGTTACGCGTCGCGGCAAGAGCATCGTCGCTGAGTCCTGCGACCTCCGCGCCGTCGAGCAGATACGAGCCCGCGCTCGGACGGTCGAGACAGCCGAGGATATTCATGAGCGTGGATTTCCCAGAGCCCGAGGGTCCCATGAGTGCAGCAAACTCACCGCGCCGAATCTCGAGGTCGATGCCGTCGAGTGCGGCAAGGGTCTCTCCGCCGATGCGGTAGAGCTTGCGGATACCGTGCAGACGAATGGTCGCGGGCATTTCTTTTGCTTCCATCGAAATCCCCCCGTATCAGAACGGCGGCGGGCCGCCCGCCTGCATACTCATCGGGACGACCTTTGCCGTATAGGTGCTGACGACGCGCTCACCCTCGGAAAGGCCGCTGAGGATCTCGACATACTCGTCACTGTAGATGCCCGTCTCAACATAGCGCGTCTCCTGCGTGCCATCCTCCTGCAGGACGAGGACATACGATCCCGCTGCGTCCGTCTTGAGCGTGGAGAGCGGTACAACGAGTGCATCGTTCCGATCCGCCGTGTTGATGACGACGCGTGCCGTCATCGCCGGCAGGAGCAGATTCTCGGGATCGTCCACATCGAGGGTCACATAGTAGTAAATGACGCTCGTCCCCGATGAGGAGGACGAGGCAGACGAGCTCGTGTCCCAGCTGTTTGTCACGTCGGTCTGCGAGATCTTCGAGACGCGTGCCGTGAATTTCTTGTCCGTAAAGGCATCGACGGTAAAGGTCGCCTCCTGTCCGATGCGGATGCTGCCGATGTCGGTCTCGTCCACCTTCGCCTTGATCTGCTTCTTCGAGAGATCGGCGATGCGCATGATGACCGTCGGGTTGTCCGAGCCCTGTACTGCCATCGTCCCTGCCGTCTTCGGCTCGCCCACAACAACGCCCGAGATCGGCGCGGTAATGATCGTCTCGTTCGCATCTGAGTTTGCTTCCTCGAGCGTCGACTGCGCCGTATCGTAGTTGTACTCCGCATCCTCGAGATCGGATTTGGACTTTGCGCCGATGCTCTCGAGGTAGCTCATGCGGTTGTACTTCGCCCGCGTATTCGTCA
>CAUVFG010000171.1:0-3361 GCA_963551125.1 uncultured Selenomonas sp.
TTTCATTTTGGTATACCGCCCAAAGAAGTCGCCCCGCGGGGAGTGGCGGAAGTGGATTACCTGCTTTCGTTACGGATTTTGGTGGGGGATGGATCTGAACGCCTATGCCTTTCTCATCCCGCTTGTTCTCGTCTCTGTGCCGGGGGCGTTCCTCCCTGCGTACTTTGCTGTGGGGGATACGGTGCGTATCGTCCTCTTTCTCGTCTATGCGTGTGTTCTCTATACGGCGTTCATCGGCAAGATGATTTTCTATGCGCATTTTCACGATACGTTCAATCAGACGATCTGGCTCGGAAAACATGCGGATAAGAAAAATTTTGCCGATATTTTTTTCCATCAAAATCACGGTGCGTGGCTGCTCATCGGCTATCTGCCCTATCTGGCACTTTGGGCATTTGCGGCGCATGCCGTTCTTGCGCTGCCGTCCCTTTCCTATCCCGTGCTGACGGACGGCGCGGGGCAGTATGCCGTGAATACGCTCGTTTTCATCGCTTCTATTGTACTATTTTACTGGCTGCGCTACGGCGGGACGCTGCGTCATCGGCTGAAGCCAGAGTGGGATGAGGTGCCCGCCTTTGTCAAGGAAGATCTCGTCCTGGGCAAGGCGACGATCGATGATCTCATTGCGCTCAAGATGGTGTGGAAGCGTCCCGTACAGGATGTTCTGAAACATTCCGATGCGGAGTCGTATGCGATTTTGAAATGCGTGCTCCCGCCTGATTCACCCGTGGAAAAACCACTGGAAGCGTTCCGACGGACAGCGGTCGGTGCATGCATCGAGCCGCCGCAGCATATTTTCTTGCTTTTGGCGGAGAGCTATGGGCAGGTGCACTTCGATGCGCCCTATGCCGGGCTGAATCTGATGGAGGCCGGTGCACGATTTCGTGCGGAGCCGCATACCGTCTGTGTCAACAACTTCCTCTCGAGCGGGATGATCTCGCAGCCGTCCCTTGTCAGTCTGCTCCTCGGTGTCTATGATGCAGACATGGAGCTGAATGAAAATGTGCTGTTTTGGAATCATACACTGCCCACTTCCCTGCCAATGCAGCTCAAGAAGCTCGGTTACCGTTCCTGTTTTTGGTACGGCGGAGGGCTGAACTGGGGGAGCTTGTCCCATTTTGTCCCTGCGCTTGGATTCGATGCGGCGTATGGCGGTGTGGATATCTGTGCTCCCGATGCGCCGCGCACATGGCTGGGCGTTTACGATCATATCTTTTTGGAAGAAGCCGCGCGGCGTATTCGCGCGGAGGAGAATGCGGCTCCATCCTTCCACTTCCTCTATACGACCTCGAATCACGGTCCCTTCCGCATCCCCCTTGAGGAGTATGGATTTGATGCGGAACGTCTCAACCCCAGGATGGCAAAGATGCTGAAGAACTCCATGAAAAAATACCGTGGGTTGGGCTGTGCATGGTATGCCGATCACGCGCTTTGCAAATTCATTGAGGAGATGCGGGAGGCGTTTCCCGATAGTCTCTTCATCGTCACGGGCGATCACATGGGCGGGGAGGTGCCGCTCGTTGATGGAGTGACGGAGCGGCAGGAGCTCCTCCTGCGCGAGCAGATACTCACTTCGTTCTCGATGCATCATCCGCAGCTTACGGCGGAGCATCTGGCGCACAATGAGATCGGCGGGCATATGAATATCCTGCCGACGCTCATCGAGCTGATCGCGCCGAAGGGCTTTTCCTATCACGCCGTCGAGAAGCCGCTGACGGAGCGGATTGAGCGCGTGGTGACGCCCTACGCATGGCTTACGCATGAGGAGATTGGACGCTATCGGGATCGCACGGCGCAGGAGCTGAAGGTGACGGCGGGGGCGCTGCCGTGGCGCCTTAATACGGAGCGGTTCATGGAGGAGCGAGATGCGTATTGTGAACTGACGGCGTACTATGTGAGACATCCGGAGCTCCTCATACCAAAGCATGGATGACTGGGGAGCCGAAAGCAGCCTCCTTTTATCAAAACACATAAGAAAGATACGCTAGGAGAAGTGTAAATAAAAAACTTTGCCAAATATGCGTTGACAAGCGTTTTGACGGATGATATTATGTGACAGTCCCCTTTTTGGAGGTGCACTATGTCTCTGGAAAAATTACACGCAGCGCGTTTGGCCGCCGGCATACATCAGGTGTGCAGGGCGGTGGAGAGCGGCGCGGCAGAGATGGTATTCATTGCCTCGGATGTCGATGAGCGTGTGCTTGGCACGCTGCTCACGGCGTGCAGGGACGCGGGAATAACCCCGGACCGCACAGCGACGAAAGCAGAGCTCGGGCAGCACGCACGGCTCGATGTGGGTGCTGCGGCGGTTGCGACACTACGGTAAAAACGCAGAACCTGCGTTTTCATACAAAAGAATTGAAATGACGACAAAGGAAGGAGGTGCAGTATGCCAACGATCAATCAGCTCATTCGCAAGAGCCGGAAGAGCCTTGAGGAGAAATCGAAAGCACCAGCACTGAAGAACAGCCCGCAGAAGCGCGGCGTCTGCACGCGTGTCTACACGTCCACGCCGAAGAAGCCGAACTCTGCTCTTAGAAAGGTTGCTCGTGTTCGCCTGACGAACAGCATCGAGGTGACCGCATATATCCCGGGAATCGGGCACAATCTGCAGGAGCACAGCGTCGTCCTCATTCGCGGCGGTCGTGTGAAGGATCTGCCGGGTGTTCGTTACCACATCATTCGCGGTTCGCTCGATACCGCCGGTGTGCAGGATCGCGCACAGGGGCGCTCGAAGTACGGCGCGAAGCGTGCGAAGAAGAAGTAAGGAAGTATATCGTTAGGAGGTTGGGCTATGCCACGTAAGGGCCCCGTGCCGAAGCGGGATGTTCTGCCGGATCCGGTATATCATTCCAAGACGGTGACGAAGTTTATCAACAAGGTTATGCTCTCGGGCAAGAAGAGTGTCGCACAGCGCGTTGTCTATGATGCGTTTGACACGATTCGCGAGAAGACAGGGCAGGATCCGCTCGAGGTGTTCGAGACGGCTCTGCGCAATGTCATGCCGGTGCTCGAGGTCAAGGCACGCCGCGTCGGCGGTGCCAACTATCAGGTTCCGGTCGAGGTTCGTGCGGATCGCCGCATGACGCTCGGCATCCGCTGGCTTGTCGGCTATGCGCGTCTGCGCGGCGAGAAGACGATGGATGCACGCCTCTCGGCAGAGCTGATGGACGCTGCGAACAATACGGGCGCAGCGATCAAGAAGAAGGAAGATACGCACAAGATGGCGGAGGCCAACAAGGCATTCGCGCATTATCGCTGGTAAGGATCACTGATAAGAAGATTGTCAGAGGTTATGTAGTATCAGCAGTGTAAGGAGCGATAGGAAACAGTGGCAAGAGAATATTCCCTTGAAAAAACG
>CAUVFG010000172.1:0-3342 GCA_963551125.1 uncultured Selenomonas sp.
CAGGATCAAACTCTCCGCTAAAGGGTTGCCCCTATCCGAGAGCCTGTTGGCTCAAAAGTTCATTCTTGTAAAAGAATTGTGTTCGTTGACTAACATCAACGATGTTGCATCTGGCTGTTAGATGTAGGAATCGCTGATAAAATGAAGTCCGTCAGATTGGTGCAGAATTTTTGTCCTGCCAAGGAAACAAACCGGACGCATAGCCGTTGTGCTATGTGGAGGATTTGTTGACACAGGCAGGGCGAAAAGGATGCTCCAAGATGGCGGTGCTGAATTTATCAGTGCTTCCTTAACTCTAACTTGTTTTGCATTGTGTAGTTTTCAGGGTACATCCTGCGCCGCGTAAGGCTTCAAGGTTCTTTGCAGTTCCTCGCGGCTCTCATCGGCGCGACTGTCATAATATAACACAGGTGATTGACCTTCGTCAACCCCCTTTTTCAACTTTTTCTCAACTTTTTGTGTGAGTGCTCACATCATATGCGCGAGCAGCACGAGAATAACGCCGGGGATGCCAAGAATACCGACGATGAGTGCCTTGAGAAAGGTAATCTCGATGCCGACGCCAAAGAGGTTGATGACCCACAGGATGATGGCACCGACGATGCTGTTCGTGATGAGTTTCCACAGGATGCGAAACGGCAATGCAATGAGTTTCCCAAGAATCGCAAATACAACGATGCCAACGGCAATGCCCGCAATAATATCCAAACTAGATTTCCCTCCTATTTTCCATGGCGCGCGAGAGGGTCACCTCATCCGCATACGCAAGATCGCCGCCAACGGGCAGCCCGTGCGCAATGCGCGTGACACGCACCCCTATCGGTTTGAGCAGCTTTGCAATATACATAGCGGTCGCCTCGCCCTCGACATTCGGATTGGTCGCAACGATGACCTCCTGCACATCCGATGTGCCGACGCGCGTAACAAGCTCGCGGATGCGAATATCGTTCGGCCCCACACCCTCGATCGGCGAGAGTGCGCCATGCAGGACGTGATAAACGCCGTTGTAGTCGTTCATGCGCTCCATCGCCGCGACATCGGGCGGCTGCTCGACGACGCAGATCGTCGTGTGATCACGCTTGTCTGCCATGCAGATAGCGCACGGGTCGCTGTCCGTGAGGTTGAAGCAGGTGGAGCAAAAGCCGATCTTCTCCTTCGCCTCGATGATGGCAGAGGCAAGGCGACGCGCCCGCTCCATATCCATATCAAGGACATGGTAGGCAAGGCGCGCCGCCGTCTTTGCTCCAATCCCCGGCAACGCACGGAACTGCTCCACGAGCTGCGTGAGTGGCGCGATTGTGTGCATCAGAGGAGTCCCGGCGGAAGCCCCAAACCGCTCGTGAGTTTGCCCATCTCCTGCGCCATCATCTCGTCAACCTTCTTGGTTGCTTCATTGAACGCAGCCGAGATGAGATCCTGCAACATCTCGATGTCCTCGGGATCGACCGCTGCGGGAGCGATGATAAGGCTCTGCACCTGCTTCTCGCCATCCATGACGATCTTCACGGCACCGCCGCCCGAGGAGACCTCGACGGTCTTGCGCTTGAGCTCGTCCTGCATCTTCTTCATCTCATTCTGCATCTTCTGGACTTTTTTCATCATACCGGCCATATTGCCGCCGCCGTTAAACATAGCAACTCTCCTTATCGTCTTTCTAAAATGATATGTCTAGCGTAACAAAAACTGTCCGCAACGTCAAGTGTTCTCATCGGGCGGCAGCTCATCGCTCTCAAACATCTCCGCCTCCTCGTCAGGCGTCGGCTCGTACACCTCATACGACTCATCCTCCACGGGAGCAGGCACAGGCGCTTTCGGCTGTGGCGCAGGCTTCTTCACAGGTGCGCTGACCTCCTCGACGCGCGCCCCCTCGCCTGCGATCTTCAAGAGCTCCGCAACAGGCGCGGGATACTCCGGTACCTTCGCCACCGCAGGCGGAGACGGCACATTCTCCTCCTCGCCGCCCGTGCAGACGATGACGAGGGGGCGCCCCGCAAGTTCCGACATGACCTCCTCGAACACCGCACGATGTCGATTTGCAATGTAGTCGCGCGCCATATCCGTCGCGGGGCGGATGAAGAAATGCGTCTCGGTCGCGCCCTCGTAATCCGCGCCAGAGAGCAGCGAGGCTGCGAGCCTGTGCCGCTCCTTGAGCCGTGCCTGAAAGGACTTCCAAAGAGCGGCGTCCAGTTGGCGGGACTCAGACGGAGTAGACGCATCCGCACGCTTCGCAATGCGCTTCGGCGGCGCGGCTTTCGGTGTTGTCTGCCGCGCAGAGGCGGGCGCGCCCTGTACCCCCGCCTTTTGCCCCGCAGCAGCCCCCGCCTCGGACGCGCCGTGTGCTGCAATCTGCTCCGCTAGTCGCCGCACCTCCGCCTCAAGGCGCGCAATGCGTGCTGCATCCGCAGGATTTGACTCCGTGAGCGGCGCGCCCGCAGGAGAGCCGTCCGCAGGACGGCAAAGTCCGATCAGCATACTCTCGACGGCAATGCGCGGCTGCGGTGAAGTACGAATCTCCTGCATCGTCTCATTCAGCGTTCGGAGGATCGCCATGATCTCATCCTGCGTAAAGCGCACCGCCGCCGTGCGCAGCGCCTCCGACTGTCCATCGGGCAGTTCCGACGCCCCGAGCGTGCCACCCACTTTGGCAATCATAAGACTGCGGAAGTACTGGGCGAGTTCCGCGAGAATCTGCCGCAGTTCACGCCCATTATGCAGCAGCTCCCCAAGCTGCGTGATGAGCGGAGCCGCCGTACGGTCTGAGATCTGCAGCGCCATCTTCTCAATCCACGCACGCCCGACGAGTCCGAGTGCCTCCTGCACACGCTCCGCCGTGAGCAGGCCCTCCGCGAGTGCCGTACACTGGTCGAGAATCGAGAGTGCGTCGCGCATGCCGCCGTCCGCCTGCACGGCAATGATGGCGAGCGCGTCCTCATCCGCCGCAATGCCCGACTCGTGACAGACGTGAATCAAACGATCGCGAATCTCCGTCACCGTAATGCGGTGGAAGTCGTAGCGCTGACACCGTGACTGGATCGTCGCGGGCACCTTGTGCGGCTCCGTCGTCGCAAGGATAAAAATTACGCGCGGGGGCGGCTCCTCGAGCGTCTTGAGGAGCGCGTTGAACGCCTCCGTCGTCAGCATGTGCACCTCGTCGATGATGTAGATCTTATAGTGCCCTTCCGTTGGCGCGAACTTCACGGACTCGCGCAGATCGCGAATCTCGTCAATGCCGCGATTCGATGCCGCATCGATCTCGAACACATCCATTGACGATCCGTCGCTGATTGCGCGGCAGGAGTCGCAGACACCGCACGGCGTGAGCGTCGGCCCCTCGGCGCAGTT
>CAUVFG010000173.1:0-3342 GCA_963551125.1 uncultured Selenomonas sp.
GCGTCGCGTGCCGTCAGCATGATGATGGGCACGTTCGAGACCGTGCGGACGCGGCGGCAGATCTCGATGCCGTCCATGCCGGGCAGCATGACGTCGAGCAGGATGATGTCGAAATTCTCTTGAATGATGCGCTCATAGGCGCGTGTGCCGTTGCCCTCGATCTCCGCCTCGAAGCCCTCGTGCTCGAGCTCCATCTGCAGGAACCGCGCAATGCGCACCTCGTCCTCGACAACGAGGACGCGTGTCTTCTTTTCGTCCATTTGTATCCTCCTCGCAAGCAGACCTTCTAATCTTGTGTTCTTACTATATACGAACACCGTGGAAATGAAAAGGTCAAAATGAGAAATATAATCGAAATTTTAGGCGCTTGGGGATTTTATAAGGTCTCCTTGACAATGCTTCATTCGTGCCGCACAATGGAAACAAAAGGAACGGGAGGAATGACATTGGGACAGACGGGACAGCTCTATCTCTGCGCAACGCCCATCGGCAACCTCGCGGACATCACCTACCGCGCCGTCGAGATGCTGCGCACGGCGGATGTGATCGCCGCCGAGGACACGCGCCACACGCGCGGTCTGCTGGCACACTACGACATCCACACGCCCATGACGAGCTATCACGAGCACAACAAAGAAACGAAGGGCGCGGAGCTCATCGCGCGGATGCAGGCGGGCGACACCGTTGTGTGCGTGAGCGATGCGGGGCTGCCGGGCATCGCCGACCCCGGCGGTGACCTCGCGCGGCGCGCCATCGCCGCGGGGATTCGCGTGACACCCTTGCCGGGTGCGAACGCCGCGCTCTCGGCGCTCATCTGCGCGGGGCTGCCGCTCGAGGGATTCACCTTCGTCGGGTTCCTCCCGCGCAAGGAGAAGAAGCGGCGTGAGGTTCTGGCACGCGTCGCCGCCTATCCCGAGACGCTCATCTTCTACGAGGCGCCGCATCGCCTCAAGGAAACGCTTGCCGCTCTCGCGGATGGTCTCGGAGAAGAGCGGCGTGCGTGTGCCGCGCGGGAACTCACGAAGAAGTTCGAGGAGTTCCGTCGCACGACACTCGGCGAACTGCACACATACTACAACGAGAACGAGCCGCGCGGCGAATTCGTCCTCATCGTCGCCGGCGCGGAAGAGAGTGCCGGCGCTGCGGATGCGGCGGAGACGACCCTCATGGAATGCTACGAGGCGTACATCGCCAAAGGTTTGGACAAGAAGGAAGCCATGCGCCGCACTGCGCAGGAGCTTGGCATCTCGCGGCGGGATGTGTATCAGGCGGTATTGGTGGGGGACGCGGAGTGATGCGCGGGGAGACATGACCGGAGGAGGTGGGCTGTGTTTTTTGTCTGCAAGATCGACCGCTCCATTTATGCTGCTGTTTCGCGTGATATTCGGACAGATGACGTTGTTATTACGGACGAGCGGATTGCTCATATCAAGGAGCGCCATCCAAACGATTACGAAAGATTCATGATGTACATTCCGCAAATCATCGAGGCACCGGACTATATCATCGCATCGAATAAGCCGCATACGGCAGTACTTTTGAAAGAAATAGAGGCAAATGGAGAGAAATTCAAGGTGATCCTACGCCTGAAGGTTGAGCAGGATCCGGCACATTACCATCATTCCGTCATTTCGTTCTGGCACATCGGCGAGGCGACATGGGCAAAAACACTGAGAAATAAAGTTATACTTTACAGCCGTCCATGACCTTGTTATACTAAAAGCAAGAAAAGGCAATCGTCTTTCGAGGTGAAAATTGCGTCCTCACGCGCCGCGTGCTGTGTGCAACGGGCAAAAGAGATACCGGGGGTGACGCGCCGGTCGAAAGAGATTGCCTTTTTGGTGTCTATCCAAGAATGAACAGATGCTTCTGGAGCACAGTTGTCACCCTGCACTGCCTGTGCTACTATATAAGGAAAAAATGATCGAAACGAGGCATGATTTATGAGCGAAAAGACTCCATTTTACATCACTACACCGATCTACTACCCGAGCGCGAAGCTGCATATCGGGCACGCCTACTGCACGACGGTTGCGGACACGATTGCGCGGTTCAAGCGGCTCGCGGGCTACGATGTGTTCTTTCTGACGGGCTCGGACGAGCACGGGCAGAAGATCCAGCAGGCGGCGGAGAAGGAGGGCGTGACGCCCCTTCAGTACGTCGACCGCATTGTCGCGGGCTTTCAGGAGCTGTGGCGGCTGCTCGGCATCTCCTATGACGACTTCATTCGCACATCGGAGGAGAGGCATCACGAGCTCGTACAGAATATCTTCCGGCAGATCTACGACCAGGGCGACATCTACAAGGGAGAGTACAAAGGGCTCTACTGTACGCCATGCGAGAGCTACTGGACGAAGCTGCAGCTAGATGAAAACGGCTGTTGTCCCGACTGCCACCGCCCCGTGCAGGAGGTTGCGGAGGAGGCGTATTTCTTCCGCATGAGCAAATACGCGGATCGTCTGCTCACGTACATCAAGGAGCATCCGGACTTCATTCAGCCAGTCTCGCGCCGCAACGAGATGATTGCATTCATCGAGCAGGGGCTCGAGGATCTCTGCGTCTCGCGCACGTCGTTCGACTGGGGCATCCCCGTGCCGTTCGACCCGAAACACGTCGTCTACGTCTGGTTCGATGCGCTCACGAACTACCTCACGCCGATCGGCTATATGCACGACAAGGAAAAATTCAACAAATATTGGCCGGCGGACGTGCATCTCGTCGGCAAGGAAATCGTGCGCTTCCATACGATCATCTGGGGCTGTATGCTGATGGCGCTCGGGCTCGATCTGCCGAAAAAGGTCTACGGGCACGGCTGGCTCGTCGTCGACGGCGCGAAGATGTCGAAATCCGTCGGCAATGTGGTTGACCCGATTGCACTTATCGAGGAATTCAGCGCGGATGCCGTGCGCTACTTCCTGCTACGCGAGATCACGCTCGGTCAGGACGGCAATATCTCGCGTGACGCGCTCATCGGGCGCATCAACTCCGACCTTGCGAACGACCTCGGCAACCTCCTGCACCGCACGCTCTCGATGGCGAAGAAGTATCGGAAGGGCGTCGTTACAAAGGGCGCAGGGCGCACGGACTTCGATGCGGCTCTCGAGGAGATGGTGGCGGCGACAGCCCGTGACTACACGGAGCAGATGGAGCGCATGGAACTCTCTGCGGCCATTAAGACGGCGTGGGCGCTCATCTCGCGCACGAACAAGTACATCGACGAGACGGCACCGTGGGCACTTGCAAAGGACGAGGCGAAGGCGGCGGAACTGGATTCCGTGCTCTATCACCTCGTCGAGTCGCTGCGTATCACGAGCGTGCTCATCTCGCCGTTCCTGCCCGTGA
>CAUVFG010000174.1:0-3335 GCA_963551125.1 uncultured Selenomonas sp.
GTCACGTGTCTTGCGACTTGATTATAATAGCAGATCGGGCGAAGCGTGTCAAGGGATTTTTTCACAAAAGATACGCGCTGCGGCACTCCTGCTGTAAAACTCACACCATCTCCCCCCAAATCCCGTCCCGATAGAGATGCGTCAGCCGCACAGGTATAATCTCGCCACGCATCACGGGCGCATCCGTATAGACGCGCACATACGTCTCCGTCAGCCCGTCCGTCACGCCGTCCTCTGTTGTCTCAAACAGCACATTTGCGACCGAGCCAAGGACTGCACGGTGGTACTCCTCCGCCAGCTCCTCCGCGAGCGCCTGCATCCGCGCCGCACGCTCCTTGCGCACCACGGGCGGCACCTGATCCGTGCGCTGCGCCGCAGGTGTCCCCCGCCGCGCCGAGTAGGGGAAGACGTGCATCCGCGCAAAGCCCATCTGTCGCACGAAGTCCATCCCGGCGGCAAAGTCCTCCTCCGTCTCGCCCGGGAATCCCACGATGATGTCCGTCGAGATCGCAACGCCCGGCACCGCCCGACGCACATCCGCGAGGAGCGCGGCAAACGCCGCCGTATCATAGTGACGATTCATCGCGCGCAGGATGCTATCACTCCCCGCCTGCAGCGGCAAATGTAGATGCGCGGCAAAGCGCGGCTCTGTCCGCATCAGCTCGAGCAGATCCGCCGAGAGCTCCACCGACTCAAGCGAGCCAAGCCGCAGCCGCCGCAGCCCCTTCGCCGCGAGCGCCGTGCGGCACGCATCCGCAAGCGTCGGACGCTCCGCAAGATCAATCCCGTACGCGCCGAGATGAATTCCCGTCAGCACCACCTCATGAAAGCCCGCCTCGGTGAGCAGCTTCATCTCGCGTGCCACCGCCGACAGCGCGCGTGACTTCACGGGGCCGCGCGCATAGGGAATGATGCAGAACGTACAGAAATTCTGGCAGCCGTCCTCGATCTTCAGAAATGCACGCGTACGGTGCGGCATGGAGCGCAGCGGGATATCCTCAAAGACGCGCGCCTGCATGATGTCCGTGATCGTTCCGATTGCGCCCATGTCCGCGCGCAGAGCCTCCTCCACATAGTCCACAATGCGCGCGCGCTCCTTCGTCCCGATCACGACACGCACCCCTTCGAGCGCACGAATCTCCTCGGGCGCGACCTGTGCATAGCAGCCCGTCACCGCAATGCACGCGGCGGGATTCGTACGCGCCGCGCGGCGAATCAGCTGGCGCGACTTGCGGTCGCTCAGATGCGTCACCGAGCACGTGTTGATGACATAGACCTCCGCCCGCTCCTCGAACGGCACCACATCGTAGCCCCGCGCACGAAACAGCCCCTCCATCGTCTCCGTCTCGAACTGATTCACCTTGCAGCCGAGCGTCATAAATGCAGCCCTCAAGCCGCACCTCCTTCCAAATATTTTCCTATTGTATCACAGCTCATCAAATTTTTCTCCCAAAACTAATGACATTTCCGCAAAAAACGATATAATATACATAGGAAATTATTCCCATAGCAGGAACGCCATGACCATGGAAGGGGGAAGATACATGGCAACCATATCGCAGATGACCGGCGCAGCCCGTACCATCTACAGTTCGCTCTACGCAAACAACTCGCGCACGGACGCAACCGCCGCACTCTTCGGCGGCAGCCAAGCGCAGAAACGGCGTGGCTCGAGTCTCTACAGCATGCAGTACAGAGCTGCGGAGTCCAGTGCGCAGGAACTTCGCTCGATTATGGACATTGCGAATCAGGCGCGCAACCTGCGCAAGTCGTACGCAGAGACCAGCTCCAAATTCTATGCCGAGTACGACACGAATATGAAGGATCTCCGCAGCGCTGCGGGTAAGCTCAGCGGCACGGACTTCCAACTCGACAAGTCCGACATCAAGACCAACGCCGACGGCTCGAAGACCTACAGCGACCGTCTCAAGAACGCCATCAGCAATGTCAAGGATCTCATCAATGAGTACAATGAGACCAGCGACTTCCTACGCGAGAACAAGAGCCTTGGCAAGGGCGTGCAGCAGCTCACAACGGAGTTCTCCGACACCACCTACAAAGCCGATTCCTATGCCAAGATGGGCATCACCGTCGATGCCAAGACAGGCAAGATGAGCGTGAACGAGAGCCGTCTCGCCCGTGCCCTCACCGACTCCCCCGCACAGTCCGAGGCCATCCTCGGTAAGGACGGACTCGCGGGACGCGCGGATCGTCACGCGCAGTACGCACAGATGGCACGCAGCCGCGTCATTCCATCGATGGAGCAGGCAATCGGCGGACAGCTGAACTACGCAGCGAACATGCTCAACGGCAGATCCCTGCCCACCATGCAGCGTTACTCGAACATACTGAACCTCTTCAGTATCTATGTCTAAGGAATCACTGATAAAATGAAGTCTGTCAGATTGGTGCAGATTTTTTGTCCTATCAAGGAGACAAACCGGACGCATAGCAAAGGCTATGTGGAGGATTTGTCGACACAGAGAGGGCGAAAAAGATACGCCAAGATGGCAGTGCTGAATTTATCAGTGCTTCCTTAAGAGAGAAGGAAAAACAATGGACTATATGGATGTTGCACAGATGTCGGTCGGTATGCACCAGGCACAGGCACAGCAGAGCCTCGGCATCGCCGTCGCAAAGATGGCAATGGACTCCGGCAAGGATGCCCTCGAACTCATCGAGGAGACCACCGCAAGCCTCGACCCGAACCTCGGAAACAGCGTCGATATTTACGCGTGAATATGGAAAAGCTCTCCTCCTCACGGCATACGAGGAGGAGCTTTTTCTTGATTTTCGATACAAAAGGAACTATAATGAGCATACGGAGGAGGGATTTACCATGGCGACGAAAAGCATTCTGAAGAACGTCAACATCCGAGGAAGGCGGCGTGTCCACGATTTTGTGAACGCCTTGGAACGCTCCATCGAACAGCCCGAAAAGGAAGTCCTCCTGCAGCGCCCCGTAGTGGAGATTCATGCAGACCGAATCAAATCTTTTCTAAGAGACTATGAGCGATAAAGGTATCACGCTATGATGGGCTATCAAAAAGTAAATCTATCTGAACTACTGTCCGGAACGGAGGATGCAGAGCTGCTGCATCGTATCCTTTCGGATTTTTCATGTCCATATAACAAGGACGTAGAGGATTTCCTCCATACAAAGGCCATCGAATTTACGCGACAGGGATATTCCGCCACCTACCTGATATTTGCTTCCTATCAGAACCATCCGGTGTTGGTCGGATATTTTGCCCTTGCCTCTAAATTCTTCCATATCAATCTAAGGAAGCACTGATAAATTCAGCACCGCCGTCTTAGCACATCTTTTTCGCCCT
>CAUVFG010000175.1:0-3324 GCA_963551125.1 uncultured Selenomonas sp.
CAGCGCCTGGAAGCCGTTGCAGATACCAAGGATGAGTCCGTCCTGATCGCGCAGGAGGCGCTGCACTGCCTCGGCGAGTGCGGGGGCGCGGAACATCGCCGCGATGAACTTGCCCGTGCCGTCCGGCTCATCGCCGCCGCTGAATCCACCTGGCAGCATGAGAATCTGTGATCTGCGCAGCGATGCCGCCAGCTCTGCCACAGTCTCCTCGACCGCCTTCGGTGTCAGGTTGCGCACAACGAAGATCTCGGGAATCGCCCCTGCTCGCTCCCACGCACGTGCGGAGTCGTACTCGCAGTTCGTCCCCGGAAAGACGGGAATGCAGACACGCGGCTTGGCAATCTTCACGGAGCTGCCGACGCGTTTGCCCTGTGTATAGGGCGCATACGTCGGACGGTCGATCTGCCGCACAATCTGCGGTACCGTCGTCGGAAAGATCTTCTCGAGCGGCTCTGTATACATTTCCTTGACATCGGCGAGCACAATCGTGTCGATCTCTGTGATGATACTCGGCACATCGCGCGTCTTACCGATCTCCACGGCTCCCGTACCCGCGAGGTTCGCCGCCGTATCAAACGAGGACGCAACCTCGAGCAGGATTGTCCCGTAGAGTGGCTTAAAGAGGTCGTCCTGCGGGATGAATGTGGTGAACTTAAAGCCCAGATTGTTGCCCAGGCACATCTTCGAGATCGCCGCCGCAATGCCGCCGCGACCGACGCTCATCGCGGAGAATATCTTCTTCTCCGTTACGAGCTGATGGATCTTCGCAAAGTTCGCGTTGAGACGCGGGAATACGGGAAGATCCTGCGCATCGTACGATACGGGCACCATAACGACCTTGTTGTTCGGATACTTGAACTCGGGCGAAAGTACCTCGTCTGCATGCATGGTCGCCACAGCGAATGCGACAAGGGTCGGCGGAACGTTCAGATGCTCAAATGTCCCCGACATGGAATCCTTGCCGCCAATCGCGGGAATCCCCATCTCATGCTGCGCGCGCAGTGCGCCAAGGAGTGCGGCAAACGGCTTGCCCCATTTCTTCGGATCGGTACCGAGGCGCTCGAAATACTCCTGCAAGGTGAGGCGTACCTTTGCCGCCTCACCGCCTGTAACGACAATCTTTGCCACCGCCTCGACAACGGCGTAGAGTGCGCCGTGGAACGGACTCCACGTGGAGAGCTCGGGATCAAAGCCGAATGCCATTGCAGATGCCGTATTCGTCTCCCCATGACGTACGGGGAGCTTCGCGACCATCGCCTCCGAGGGCGTCAGCTGATACTTCCCGCCGAACGGCATAAGGACGGATGCGGCACCAACGGTCGAGTCGAACCGCTCCCCGAGTCCCTTTTGGCTGCACACGTTGAGATCTTCGAGATTCGCAAGCCACATATCCTCAAGGGCGCGTCCGACATTTTTTACCGTAGGCGGAATCTGCTGCAGGTAGACATTCTTGTCGTTTGGCGATTCTACGACAACGCGGACATGCTGGCGCACGCCGTTCGTCGCAAGGAAACTGCGCGCAATCCGCACGATCTCCTTGCCGCGCCACTTCATGATAAGGCGCGGCTCTGCGGTCACAACGGCCACCTCGGTTGCCTCGAGATTCTCCACATCCGCATGGCGCAGGAATGACGGAACATCCTTCGGAGAGAGCACAACCGCCATGCGCTCCTGCGACTCGGAGATCGCAAGCTCCGTACCGTCGAGTCCCTCATACTTCTTCGGCACGGCATCGAGGTCAATCGTGAGCCCGTCGGCAAGCTCACCGATCGCCACGGCGACGCCGCCCGCACCGAAGTCATTGCACCGCTTGATCATGCGGCTGACCGTTGGATTTCGGAAAAGGCGCTGAATCTTGCGCTCCGTTGGTGGGTTGCCCTTCTGCACCTCGGCACCCGAAGTCGTAAGCGATGCCTCCGTATGCTGCTTCGATGAGCCGGTCGCCCCGCCGATGCCGTCACGCCCCGTGCGCCCGCCGAGGAGGACGATGACATCCCCGGGCTGCGGACGCTCGCGCCGCACTTGAGCGGCAGGAGCCGCCCCAATGACCGCGCCGATCTCCATGCGTTTTGCGAGGTAGCCCTTGTGATAGATCTCGTGGACCTGCCCCGTTGCAAGCCCGATCTGGTTGCCATAGGAGCTGTAGCCCTCCGCTGCGCCGAGCGTGATCTTCTTCTGCGGGAGCTTGCCCGGCAGCGTGTCCTCGATGGGCACGCGAGGATCTGCTGCACCCGTCACGCGCATCGCCTGATAGACATAGGAACGCCCCGAGAGCGGATCGCGGATCGCGCCGCCGAGACAGGTCGCCGCACCGCCGAACGGCTCGATCTCCGTCGGGTGGTTGTGCGTCTCGTTCTTAAACATGAGGAGCCAATCCTCATCTTTTCCATCCACATCGACAGTCACGCGGATGCTGCACGCGTTGATCTCCTCGGACTCATCGAGATCCTTGAGCTTGCCCTCCGCACGCAACGTCTTCATCCCGATGACGGCGATGTCCATGAGCGTCATATCGCGTTTGTCGCCCATATAGACCGCCCTGCGGTCATCCGTATACTGCTGATAGGTCTCGATGATCGGCAGAGAGAAGAAGCCGTTCTCGATGTTCACGGCATCAATCGCCGTGGTAAATGTCGTGTGCCGGCAGTGATCCGACCAGTAGGTGTCAATGACGCGCAGCTCCGTAATCGTCGGGGGACGGTGCTCCGTGTCACGGAAATACTGTTGGACGAAGGCGAGATCTTCCTCACTCATCGCAAAGCCGTGCTCTTTGTGAAAACGCTCGAGCTCACTGCGCGAGAGCCGGGTGAACTGCGCGAGAACCTCCACATCCATCGGCAGTACAATCCGACTCTCGAGTGTCGCCGGCGTGGCGAGCGATGCCTCACGACTTTCCACCGTATTGATGAGGTATGCTTTGATCTGCTCAAACACACGATCATCAATTTTCCCAATCAGAACAATGACACGCGCCGTCCGCACATCGGGACGTTCTCCCTGTGTCACGAGCTGCACGCACTCCGCCGCTGCTGCCGCCGTCGGATCAAACTGCCCCGGCAGGGGTTCGATTGCGAACATGTGCGCATCGGAAAAAAACGGTAATACGTCCTCATAGACCGTATCAACCGGCGGATCGGCAAAAACGATGTTTCGTACCTGCGCGAACTCCTCGTCGCTCAGTCCCTCTATGTCATAGCGTGTAATGATGCGCACGGCACGCAGATCCGTCAGGCGGAACGTCTCCACCAGATCGTCACAGAGCCGCTGGGCGGGAATATCGAAGAATCCCTGACGTTTCTCTACAAAGATTCGTTTGACAGCCAT
>CAUVFG010000176.1:0-3321 GCA_963551125.1 uncultured Selenomonas sp.
CCTCCTGCATGACGCGCTTCTCCTGGATGCCGAGCTGCTGCACCTCGAGCTCCGCGCGGCTGAGCCCCTCCTCCATCTCCTTGAGCATCTTCGCGCGCAGCTTCTCCGTCAGCTTTGCCTTGACGGTGACGGGCACCTTGATTGAAATAGAATCCACTCTGTATCTCTCCTATATAGATATACAAAAACGGCGACCGTCCGAGACGCACGCCGTTTCGAGGGACTGCCGAAAGGCTCCCTCACGGGGCTTAGCCGATCTCGACCGTTGCCCTCTTATTCTCCTTCGTCGCAGCAGCCTTGACAACGCTGCGCAGTGCCTTTGCAATGCGCCCCTGCTTGCCGATGACCTTACCCATGTCATCCTCTGCCACACGAAGTCTCAATATGATCTCCTGATCATCCTGCGTTTCGTCAACGACGACAGCTTCCGGATGATCCACCAAGGATTTTGCGATAACCTCGACTATCTCTTTCACGCCGGTCGTCTCTCCTCATCGCAATACGCACGCCGCGAGAGATCACCGAGATGGATCCCCCGCTCACGCGCTGTATTTGTCAGTCCTTCTGACGCTTTGCCTCGGCGAATTTCGCCATCGTGCCGTTCTTGCTCAGGATGTTCCTGACCGTGTCGGTCGGCTGTGCGCCCTTCTTCATCCAGTCGATTGCCTTCTCCTCGTCAATGCTGACGAGGGCGGGCTGCTTCGACGGATCGTAGTTTCCAAGGATCTCGATGAATCGACCGTCACGCGGTGCACGCGAGTCGGCGACTACAATGCGATAGAAGGGATTCTTCTTCGCGCCCATGCGGTTCAAACGAATCTTGACTGCCATAATTTCACCACCTTTCGTTGTGTGTTATTTACTCTGTATTATTTGAAGAATGGCATCTTCGGAAGCCCCATGCCACCGAGTGACGGCATGGAGGGCATTCCGCCCTTGCCCTTCATCTTCTTCATTTTCTTCATCATCTTGCGCATCTCGCCGAACTGCTTGAGCAGCTTATTGACATCCTGCACGCGTGTTCCGCTGCCCGCAGCGATACGCTTGCGGCGGCTGCCGTTAATGATCGTGATGTCCGCACGCTCCTTCGGTGTCATCGCACGGATGATTGCCTCCAGCTGGCGCATCTCCTTGCCGTCGAGGTCAAACTCCTGATCGCCGAGCTTCTTCTTGAGATTGCCCATCCCCGGAATCATGCCGAGAATGCTGCTTAGCGATCCGAGCTTTTTCACCTGCTGCAGCTGGTCAAGGAAGTCGTCGAGTGTGAAGTCATTCTTGCGGAGCTTCGCCTCCATCTTCTTCGCATTCTCGAGATCGAAGTTTTCCTGCGCCTTCTCCACGAGCGAGAGCACGTCGCCCATGCCGAGGATGCGCGATGCCATGCGGTCGGGGTGGAACACCTCGAGTGGGTCGAGCTTCTCGCCCATACCGACGAACTTCACGGGGCAGCCCGTGACAGCCTTGATCGAGAGTGCCGCGCCGCCGCGTGCATCGCCGTCGAGCTTCGTCATGATGACGCCGTCGAGTCCGAGCGATTCGTCGAAGGACTGCGCGACGTTGACTGCCTCCTGACCTGTCATCGCGTCGACGACGAGCAGTATCTCATGCGGCTTCACCGCCGCCTTGATGTCGCGCAGCTCCTGCATCAGCGTCTCGTCGATCTGGAGACGTCCCGCCGTGTCGATGATGACGACGTCGTTTGCGTGCGACGCGGAATGTGCAATCGCGGCACGCGCGATGGCGACGGCATCCTCCTGCCCCTGCGAGAACACGGGCACTTCGACCTTTTCGCCGATGACTTCGAGCTGCTTGATTGCAGCGGGACGATAGATGTCGTCCGCCACGAGGAGCGGACGCTTGCCCTGCTTCTTCAGCATGAGGGAGAGCTTGCCCGCCGAGGTCGTCTTGCCCGAGCCTTGGAGACCCACGAGCATGATGACGGTCGGCGGGTTCGGACTGATGCTCAGGCGGCTCTCCGTGCCGCCCATCAGCGCGGTCAGTTCCTCGTCGACGATCTTGATGACCGCCTGTGCCGCCGTGAGCGTGTCGAGGACTTCCTGCCCGACGGCGCGCTCCTTCACGCGCTTCACGAAATCCTTGACAACCTTGAAATTGACATCCGCCTCGAGGAGTGCCATACGCACCTCGCGCATGGCGTCGTTCACATCGTCCTCGGTCAGCTTGCCATGTCCACGCAGCTTCTTGAAGATCCCCTGCAAACGGTCGGACAGATTTTCAAAGATCATTCTCCCACCTCCTTTCCATCTATATCCGTATACGGTTCGAGCTTTGCCGCAATCGCGCGCACCTGCGTGTGTGAGATTGGCTCCTCGAGTGCGTTCAGCTCCGCGCAGATCGCGGCGAGCGCACGCTCCTGCGCCTCCTGACGCGCGCACAGCCCCAGCGCCTCCTCCATCTCGGCGAGCGCCCGCTCCGCGCGGCGGATATTGTCGTGCGCCGCCTGACGCGTAATGCCCAGTTCCTCGCCGATCTCCGCGAGCGAGAAATCCTCTGCAATATGCAAGCGCAGACATTCGCGCTGCTTCTCGCGCAGCAATCCCCCGTAGAGGTCATACAGCCGCGCGAGCTCATAAAGCCGCTCCATGCACATCACCCATTCAAAACACTTCTGCGATTATAACGGCAAACGAATAGCCTGTCAAGTATTTTTCTTGACAGGCTTCAATCTATATGCGTCCACGTGCCTTTTTGAATGCGCTACACCAAACGCAGATGTGTTCTCTTGGGGGACGGATGGTGAAACGGAATCCAGGAAAGCGGTGTAGATGCCACCGTCTCCCCCTCTATGGTGAGCGATATCGTAATCGCAATCAGATCATGCCCCGTCACATCCGTCAAGAGAAATGCATACGCATTTTGGAGGTCGGTTGAAAATGCAAGCAAATTACATTCTTCCAAAAACCTGACATAAGCAAACAGAACGCTTAAATCGTCCGCCATGCCGCCGTCCGCCATACCGACACACAAAGCATGAAACGCCTTGACCGGCTTTTGAACAAAAAAGGTCTTCGTATCGGTTGCTTCATTGACAAGCGGCACGCCCTCAAGCTTCATGAAGCCTTCCATAACAGGAAGATAGAATGCCACAGCCCGATCGCCATCGGTCTGCTCCCAGATTTCTGCCATAAAGGGAATTCCGTTCTTCGTTGTGCCATAGGAATACCCCATATTCTCAGGCGAAATGTTTTCCTGCGAAAAGTTGTATGCGATATATGGATGATTTGTTTGATAAAATCCCGGTACTGCTGGCACAGCTTCAGATGTATCATTGGTGCATATTGTTCCAACATCCTGAAATAC
>CAUVFG010000177.1:0-3313 GCA_963551125.1 uncultured Selenomonas sp.
CGCGCCTTATATCCCCAGCCCTAAAGGGCGGGGCTTTACGACGCATTGGGTAAAAGAAAAAGCGCGGTTCTCGCACTGCGCTTTCTCTATGTCGGTTGTCACCGTATGGAGCGAATCACTTCGTCGAGTTCGTCAAAGCGATGGCTCAGACGCGAACTAAGTTCCGCAACACGGTCGATGGACTCCGTCGAGCGTCGGATCGCGCTGAGACCGCCATCCAGATTTTTCTTCAGATCATGAATCCGATCGTCAAATCCATGCTCGAAGCTCTCCACCTGATCCTCGAATGCCTGATTCGTCGCAAGCATCTTATCGATCTCCTGCACGTCGCGCAGGAGCTGACTGATCGCCTCATCGGATGCCTCAAGTCGCTCGCGCGTGTTCTCCGAGAGCTTGCGCACCTCGCCCGCAACGACCGCAAAGCCGCGCCCTGCCTCGCCCGCACGCGCCGCCTCGATCGCGGCATTGAGTGCGAGGAGGTTGATCTGCGCGGAGATCTCCGTGATCATATTCATGACCTGCTCGATCTTCTTCGTGCTCTCCGTGAGGCGTTCGAGCTTCGGCGTAATCTCTGCATTGCGTCCGAGCAGTTCCTTTGTCATGTCGCCCTGACCGCCGAGTCCGCCGCTCAGCTTGTCGATGAGTTCGGACACGCCCTCGACGCTCTCCCCGATGCGCGCCATCGCCTTGGACATGCCCCCCATCTCACTGCGATAGGAGTTAAACTCACTCATAATGCCGTCCTTGAGATGCCCTACAATCTCGAGGCGGCTGATTTCATGCTCAAGGAAAGATTTCTGGCAGAGCGCATAGACGGACGGGAAGCGGTTCATATAGCCGTCATAGAACGTGCCTCCCGAGAGCTGGTAGAAGAAGATCGCCGTCAGTGTCTCGTTGATGTGCATGCCCGCGATCTCGCCAAGTGCGGAGTACCCCGCAACGGGGAATCCGTCAAAGAGATCCGCGCGGTCAATCTCACCCGCAAAGGTCAGCCGCCGCAGGAGGCAGTCGTTCATAACAGCGCCAATGGGGGCAGGCTTGCCCTTCGCAAAGCCCGCATAGTCCGCCTGCAGGGTCTCGATGAATTTTTCGCGGCGCATGAGATAGAGCTCCTCGCCCGCCGTGATGTCGCAGAAGAAGTGCATGCGCTTCGTCGCCTCGTCGATCTTTTGCAGGGAGCGGATGTAGAACTGATTGCCGACGTGGGTCGCAAAGGTATAGCCCGCAAGCGCCTCCGTGAGCGCAGAGACACTCGAGACATGCAGATGATCCATCAGCATATCGGCGAGCGGTACGGGATGCCCCTCGGCATCAGCAACGGTATCCACCGTGCGGAAGGTCGCATCCGAGCCGATGATCGTCCAATGTTCACCCGTTTCCTCCGCCGCCTGTGTCTTGAACACAGAGTAACGATAGTCCCCCGCAAGCTTCACAACGAGCACAACGGCATGGTTCTCAAGTACCTCTCTACCGTTGTAGATATAGGTATGGGAAAGGTCAAGCGCGCCGCCCGCGCTGCCGCCGACATACGGGCAGGGCAGGCTCTCCGCCTCGTAGAGTGCCCGCAGGACAAAGGACTCGCACGCGCTCACGCCGTCGACGTAGACGAAGGCAAAGGTGTCATCGAAGCGCACGGGGAACGGGATGCGCTCGGCACGCACGTCTGCCGTGATCTTCGCAACGCGCTCTGTGGGTGTGAGCGTCGCCTCCCCGCGCCTCATATCCTCGTTGTGCAGGGGGATCGTCATCATATGCGTCTCGGCGATCATGCGCTTGCTGAACACCTGCAGGAGCACCCTCGCACGCCCGTCCGCCGCTTCCATGTAGTAGGAGCGCGAATCCTTCGTATGGGTCAGCTCGCCGCAGGTCGTCATAAGCAGGAGCTTCACATCGGGCGGCGAGGCAGACTGCACGGCGCGCGCGACATCGTCCATTGCAAGATCCGCAGAGATAAAGCCGAGAACGATAGAGGGGCCGCCCGGCACGTCGTAGATCTCACGCAGGCGTTCCGCCGTCAGTTCACTGCGCGAGAGATAGGCGGATCTCATGTCGCCGCCGCCCACCGTTCCCAGCCCCGCAAACGGCGCACGCACCTTCGTCCTCTCCTCATGTACCTGCGGCTCCGCTGCGAGAGGCTTCGCCTTGATCCGATCCGCGAGTGAGACCTCTTCCTTTTTCTTATTCCCAAAAAGTCCGAACATATACCTTCCTCCATGTCGATATATTTATTTTAATGTAATTATAACACGCAATCAGTGCCGCCGCAAGCGGTATACAATCATTGGAACAACGAGCATGGGCACACCGAGATAGAGTGCGGAGCGCAGCTCCGGCATGAAGATCATGAAGGCGAGGCAGAAGACCTGCGCCCAGATGCCAAAGAGCGTCACATAGGGGAACAGAGGCATGCGGTAGCGCAGGAGCTGCACCTGCCCCTCCGCCTCGAGTCTGCGCCGCCGCCGATACTGACTCCAACAAATCGAGATCCACGCCACCGCGCCCGAGAAGCCCGAGAGCGCGAGCAGATAGGTATAGACCGCAGCGTGCGGATTCATTGCGTAGATCGCAATGACGCCCCAACAGAAGACGATGGAGGCATAGATCGCACGCGAGGGCACGCCCTTTGCACTGAGCCCCTCGAGCACGCGCGGCGCCATGCCCATTGTCGCAAGTGCGTGAACGGTGCGTGCTGCGCCGTAGAGCCCGGAGTTCGAGCAGGAAATCGCCGCCGTGAGCACGACGAAGGAGAAGAGTGCGGCGAGCTCGGTGAATCCGTGCTCGGCGAGCGCCGCCGCAAAGACACTCTCGCTGAGCGAGGCGCGATCCCACGGCAGGATGGAGATGAGGAGGGTGATCGGCACGATGTAGAGCGCGATGATCCGCCACGTCACATTGCGCACCGCCGTCGGTATGCTGCGCGCGGGATCGGCGGTCTCCCCCGCCGCAAGGCCGATGATCTCCGTCCCCTGAAAATTCACGAGGATAATGACCATCGTGAGCGCAATGCTCCAATAGCCGTGCGGAGCGAAGCCGCCGCTGCCGAGCAGAATGCGCGTCCCGATATAGCCCTCCTCACCGATGAGCCCAAGGCATATGAAGAGCGCGACCACGCTGAACGCGACGAGCGCAGTCACCTTGAAGAGCGAGAGCCAGAACTCGCTCTCACCGAATTTATCGACACGAAACAGATTGAGGATGGTGACGATGAGTCCGAAGAACACCGCCCACCAGATTGTTCCGATCTCGGGAAAGAAACCGTTCATGATGATGCCGGCGGCAATCATCTCCGAGGGCACATAGGAGACCCATGTCA
>CAUVFG010000178.1:0-3306 GCA_963551125.1 uncultured Selenomonas sp.
GCGACAATTATACAATGGGGCTTGAGGATGCAGCGATGGCGGCACAGTGGCTCAATGCAGGTCATGTCATCCCCGTCCACTACGACACATGGCCGGTGATCGCGCAGGAGGTCAACCGCTACAAGGAGGTCACGGAGGCGATGACGCGCGCGAAGGTGAACGTCGTTGCGCCGGGCGAAACGATCGACCTTTGAATGTGACGGCAAAATCGCCCGTGCTCGTCCTTGTAGGACCTACGGCGGTCGGCAAGACGGAGCTTTCGCTGAAGTTGGCGGAGGCGCTCGGGACGGATATCATCTCGGGCGACTCCATGTGCATCTACCGCGGCTTTGACATCGGCAGCGCAAAGCCGACGGCTGAGGAGCAGGCGCGCGTTACGCATCATCTGGTGGACATCTTGGACGCAGACGAGGCGTTCTCCGTGACGGAGTTTGTCACGCGCGTCGCCACGCTTGTGCAGGCGCATGAGGCGCAGGTGCGGCTGCCGTTCATTGTCGGCGGGACGGGACTCTACATCAAGGCGCTCATCGAGGGCTATGACTTCAACGAGACGCAGGAGCACAACTGCTTTCGCCGTGCGATGGCGGGGATTGCGGCGCGGCGCGGCAATGAACGCGTGCACGGTTTCCTTGCGCATCGCGACCCTGCTGTTGCTGCGCGCCTTCATGCGAACAACCTCAGGCGCGTCATCCGCGCGCTGGAGACCCTGCGCTACGGTGCGGAGCGCATCTCGCAGGAGAATGCGATGGATGCGGGGGACGCGCCCTACGATGCGCTTGTCATCGGACTCACGCGGGCACGCCCACATCTTTACGAGCGGATCAATGCGCGCGTGGAGACGATGTTTGCGGCAGGTTTTGTGGATGAGGTGACGGCTCTCCTCGCGCGCGGGATTTCGCGTGATGCCCCCGCGATGAAGGGGATTGGCTATAAGGAGACGGCAGCGTATCTCGCGGGCGAGATGGGTTTTGCAGAAACACTCGCTGCCATTCAGACGGCGACGCGCCATTTTGCAAAGCGCCAGATGACATGGTATCGGCGCATGCCCTACATTCACTGGTACGATGCGGACGAACAGACGGAGACACAGCTGCTGCATGAAATCCTTGCGGACGTGCGTGCATGGCGGTGCAATAGAGAAAGGAGCGCTCAGGCGTGACGGCAAAAATCATCAACTTGCAGGATAATTTTCTCAATCAGGTGCGCAAGGACGGTATTTCTGTGACCATCCACCTTGTGAACGGCTTTCAGATCAAGGGCACGGTGCGCGGCTTTGACAATTTCGTCGTCATGGTGGACACGATGGGGAAGCAGCAGATGATCTACAAGCATGCGATCTCGACCATCACACCTGCCCAGCCCGTCAAGACGATGACTGAGGAGTCCTGATAGTCACGTATAGGAACGCTGCTGCACCGCGATGGGAGCAGCAGCGTTCCTTTTTGAGGAGACGATATGAAGACACGCGGTTTTGAAATTATCTCAATGTATCTGGCGGCAGGGATTCATCTGCCGGAGCGCAAGACGGGGGCAAGTACGGGCTATGACTTCGCTGCGGCGGAAGAGGTTGTGATCCCGCCGGGGGACGTAGCTCTTATCCCGACGGGCGTCAAGGCGTATATGCAGCCCGATGAGGTGCTGCTCATCTATATTCGTTCGAGCACGGCACTCAAGAAGCATCTCATGCTGATGAACAGCGTGGGGGTGATTGATGCGGACTACTACGGCAATGCGGAGAACGAGGGGCATATCTACATCCCACTCTACAACTATGGGAAAGAACCTGTCTACATCGCGGCAGGGGAGCGGATCGCGCAGGGGATCTTTACGCATTATTTGACGGTGGACGGTGACACCGTAGGCTGCGGAGAGGCACGTGCGGGCGGCTTTGGATCGACAGGCGTTTGATGCGCTATGCGCGGCTTTTGACAGGAAAACGAAACTCATTTATAATGACGTTGCAAATGAATCTGTTTGGGAGATGTCATGAAATTATCGACGAAGGGGCGCTACAGCGTGACGGCGCTCTATGAACTTGCCCTCCACTACGGAGAGGGCGTTGTTCCGCTGAAGACGATTGCGCAGACGCAGCTGATCTCGGAAACGTATCTCGAGCAGCTGATGGTTTCGCTGCGCCGTGCAGGTCTTGTAGAGAGCGTGCGCGGGGCGCAGGGCGGCTACACGCTCGCGCTTCCGCCCGAGGAGGTTACGATTGGCCGCATCATCACGGCGGTGGAGGGACCGATTGCCCTTGTGGACTGCCTGCTGACGGGCGCAGAGGCGGATGATCAGAGCTGCGTGCGCGCGGGGCACTGTGTGACGCGCCAGATTTGGGAGGAGGTTCGCGACAGCATCAACGCTGTGCTGAACAATATTTCACTTGCCGATCTCATGCAGCGCAATCAAAATCGCATGGGCTGCAATCAGTAAACGGACGTTGTATATTTTTGAAGAGAGCAGCAGGGCGCGACGGAAAAGATTTGTCTTTGCACTCCTCTTCATGTATAATTAAACTAATATATTCTGAAAGTGACAAAAGTCAGGGAGGGAGTCTCATGGTCGGAGACATCTTGCGAAGAGAGCGCGAGAAGCAGGGGCTGACGATTGCCGATATCGAAAAGGGGACGAGTATTCGCAGGCTCTATATCGAGCACATCGAACGCGGCAATATTGCAGAGCTGCCGGGGTTGGTCTATGCGAAGGGGTTTGTGCGGAATTATGCGAAATTCCTGCATCTGGATGCAGAGCCGCTCGTGCAGCAGTTTGCAGAGGAGAACGGTAGCACGAGTGCACCCGTTCCGTCGCCTGCGGAGGCACCGTCGCGCCGGATCTCGCTGAGCAATGTGGGGGATGAATCGCTCTCGCAGATTTCCATCGGCAGCGAACGTTCGTCCTATGCGGGGATCTTTGGAAAACTTGCAGCGGGCATCATTGTGCTGGTTGCTCTCGTGGGCGGTGGGGCAGCCGTGATCTCAGCAATCAACTCGCCTGCGAAGGAGCCCCCTGCGCCGCCGGTCAAAGCGGAGAGTCCTGCAGCGCCGGCGAAGGCGGATGTCTCCGACACGGCACATGGCGCTGTAGTCGCGGATGGGGTCAACGTGAGCGTGACGCTCACAGAGCGCTGCTGGACAGAGGTCAGCGTCGACGGCAAGAGCGTCTTTGAGGGCATTATTGAAGAGGGCAAGACGGAGAGCTGGAAGGGCGAGGAATCCGTCGTCATCCGTGCGGGCAATGCGGGCGCGCTCGATGTTACCTTCAACGGGAAGAAGCTTGGTAAGTTCGGGGAGAATGGCGAAGTCCTCGAGC
>CAUVFG010000179.1:0-3292 GCA_963551125.1 uncultured Selenomonas sp.
CCTACTTCGAGGATCGCGCGGGACACGCGATGGTACACGCACTCTTCGAGCAATGTCTCGCTCATAACGTCGACTTCATCTCAGAGTGCCAGATGCTCGAAATCACGATGACCGATGCGGGCAAGCTTGCGGGCGTCGTTGCGATGGATATGCGTTCGGGCGACCTCATCGGCATCCCCGCAAAGACCGTGCTCATCGCAACGGGAGGCTACGGTCGTGCCTACTGGGTGCGTACGTCCAACCCGTACAGCTCTACGGGTGACGGCATTGTCGCAGGGATGAATGCAGGCGTCCCGTTCAAAGATCCGGAGATGGTTCAGTTTCATCCGACTGGGCTCTCTGTCAACGGCGTGCTCCTCTCCGAGTCCAGCCGTGCCGAGGGCGCGCTCCTCATCAACAAGAACGGTGAGCGCTTTATGTCACGCTACGCGCCCGAGAAGATGGAGCTTGCAACGCGCGACATCGTGGCACGCGCGATCGCGACCGAGATCGAGGAGGGACGCGGCATCGGTGAGGGTCTGACGGCAGGCGTCTACCTCGACTTTACGAAGATCTCTCCCAATATCATTCACGAGCGCCTCGGACAGGTCGCCGACCTTGCGAATCGCTTCGCAGGCGTCGACATCACGAAGGCCCCCGTACTCATCAGCCCGACCTGTCACTACTCGATGGGCGGGCTTGAAATGGCTGACTTCCATACGGGCGCGACGCGGATCCCGGGCATCTTCACAGCAGGTGAGTGCAGCTGTGTTTCCGTGCACGGTGCGAACCGTCTCGGCGCAAACAGCCTATCCGAGGTGCTCGTCTTCGGCAAGACCGCCGGAGAGGGGGCTGCCGCCTATGCAAAGGAGCACCGCTACGAAGGCAGTCAGGATGCTCTTACGGCGAGCTGCACGAAGTGGAAGGATACGTTCGACAAGGTGACATCGCGCCCACATATGGGCAACCGCACCGTGCCTGAGATCCGCGACGCGATGGTCGATACCATGTGGTTCAAGGCGGGCGTTTTCCGCAACGGTGCACAACTTGAGGAGGCTGCAAAGGAGCTGCGGGTCCTTGAGGGGGACTACAGGAACTGCTACGTCGGCGACAGCTCCCATGTCTACAACACGGCGTTCGCACAGTACGTCGAGCTGGGCAATCTGCTCCAGATCTCCCATGCCATCGTACATGGCGCGATGGCACGCAAGGAGAGCCGCGGCGGTCACTCACGCCGTGACTTCCCGAAGCGCGACGATGTGAATTTCCTAAAGCACACGCTGATCTTCAAGAAGCCGGACGGCAGCTATGCGGCAGAGTATCAGGATGTTGTCATTACGAAGTACCCGCCAAAGGAAAGGAAGTATTGACATGGACGTGCAGCTCAAAATCCATCGCTTTGTCGAGGGGAAAAAGTGGGTGGACACCTACAATGTCCCCGTCACCACGGGACTGACCGTCCTCAATGCGCTGACCTATATCAAGGAGAAGCTCGACCCGACACTCTCCTTTACGAGCGCCTGCCGCTCGAGTATCTGCGGCGCGTGTGCCGTCCGCGTGAACGGCAACGCCGAACTCTCCTGTGAGGTGCTCGTTGAGAATCTCCTCGCACGTTATCAGACAGAGGAGCTAACCATCGAACCGCTCGGCAACTTCACCGTCATCCGCGATCTCGTCGTGGACTGGGATCCGAAGTACGCACGCATCAAGAAGGTAAAGCCCTCACTGCATCCGAAGGACGATTTCACATCCGAGACCGGCTGCCTGCAGTCGCCGGAGGACTTCAACAAGTACAAGAAATATGCGGGCTGCATCCTCTGCGGCTCCTGTGTCTCCGAGTGCAATAAGAACACGCTGAACGCAGACGACTTCCTCGATCCGTTCGCCTTTGTCAAGGCGGAAAAGCTCGTCGCAGACTCGCGCAGCAAGACCCCCGCCGAACATCTGAAGGCGGTGCTCGACGCGGGTCTCTGGCGCTGCTTCAACTGTCAGGAATGCACGGCGAAGTGTCCGAAGGGGCTCGATCCCGCAAGTGCGATTGAAAAGCTCAAGGAGGCGACGTTCCGTCACCATCTCGACGACAACGTCGGCGCACGCCACGCCAAGGCAATCTATGACGACATCTCTGAGTCCGGTACGCTCGACGAGTCAAAGCTCAACATCAAATCCGAAGGCTATATCATGTCCGCAATGCGTCTGCCGATGGCACTGCGCCTCATGAATACGGGCAAGATGGATCCGCTCGCAAGCCATCCGGTCAACCCCGAGATCAAGACCATCGCGGCGATTGTAAAGGCTGCAGAAAAAGCGGACAAGGAGGAGGCATAAGGCATGAAGTACGCATTATTTCCCGGCTGTGTCCTCGAGGGAGCAGCAGCCGAAGCATATACCTCGCTCAAGAAAGTCTGTGAACGACTGGGCATTGAAATCGAGGAGATTCCGAACTGGACGTGCTGCGGCGCCTCGCACGCACAGGGCGTGAACGATCTCGCTGCGCTCGCCGTAAACGCACGCAACATCTCCATCGCCGAGCACATGGGGCTGCCCATCCTGACCGTCTGCAACACCTGCACGCTCCAGCTGCGCACGGCGAAGCACCGCCTCGATCAAGATGCGGCGCTCAAGGAGAAAGTCAATGCCATTCTCAAGGAGGCAGGACATCCATACGCGTATCAGGGAATGAGTGAGATCACGCATTTCCTCTGGGTGCTCGACGAACATCCGGAAGTCCTCGACGGCAAGATCACGAATGCGCTGAAGGGCACGCAGGTCGCCTGCTACTATGGCTGCCACATTCTGCGTCCCGCCCCCGTCATGAATCACGAGAGCGGCGATTATCCCGAGTCGTTTGAACGCCTTGTACGCCGCCTCGGCGCGGATCCTGTCTGGTTCGATGCGGGGCGCAAGTGCTGCGGCTTCCATGCGCAGTTCACAGCGGAGCGCGACGTGCTGACCGCTACGGGGCAGATTGCCGCGAGCGCTGACCGCGCCGGAGCAAACCTGATCGCAACCCCCTGTCCCCTCTGTCAGATGCAGCTCGATATGTACGGTCCGGAGGGACGTGAGGCGGTGCACTCGCAGACCGAAATGCCCGTCCTCCACCTGCAGCAGCTCGTCGGACTCGCGCTCGGTATGACAAAGGACGAGGTAGGATTCAATCGACACGTTTCTGCACGTGAAAAGTTGAAAGTCGGAGGTTAAAGAAAGCACTGAGCCTTTCAGCGTCATCATTTTGACGCATCTTTTCCCGAACCGTACCCTAGGGAAGCACTGATAAATTCAGCCGCGCCATCTTGACGCATCTTTTTTGCCC
>CAUVFG010000180.1:0-3271 GCA_963551125.1 uncultured Selenomonas sp.
ATATTTTCCTCTCCATCCATGCAGATGCGTTCACGAACCGCGAGGTGAAGGGGACCACGGCGTATTACTACACGAAGGGGACGAAGCAGTCGAAGCTCCTCGCCGACAGTGTGCGCACGGCGCTGATTGACTCCATCGGGACGGTTGACCGCGGTACGCAGACCTGTAATTTCTATGTGGTAAAGCATACGGATATGCCCGCGATTCTCGTCGAGATTTCCTTTATCTCGAATCCCGATGAGGAGAAGATGATGAACAGCCCTGAGGGCATCAAGAAGATTGCACAGGGGATCGCCGACGGTATTGCTGATTACTTTGGATGATTTGTAGGGAGAGGGAGAAAGATTGCTCAAGGAAGTTCACGGCTATCCGGCGCGTGCGCGTCAGTTCTTCATCGTGCTCCTTCCGATCCTCATCACGCAGATCTCCCTCATGGCTCCGGGATTCTTCAACACGGTCATGGCGGGGCATATCAGCAAGGAAGATCTGGCGGGGATTGCTGTCGGCGCGAGCATCTTCTTTCCTGTATTCGGGGCTTTTATGGGACTCGTCTCGGGGCTGACCCCTGTCATTGCACAGCATTATGGTGCGCGGCAGCCGCGCAAGATTCGGCGTGTCGTCCAGCAGAGCTTCTACTGGGCGACGCTCCTTGCCGTGCTCCTGCTTGTGTGCGGTGTGCTGACGGTTCCCGCGCTCGTGCACGCACTGCGCCTTGAGCCCGTAGTCGAGCGCATTACCATGGAGTATCTGTCCTACATCGCCCTAGGGCTCATCCCCGTTGCGCCCGCGATTGTTCTGCGTAACTTCATCGATGCGCACGGGCGGACACGGCTCACCATGTATATCACGATGACGACCATTCCGATCAACATCGTGCTCAACTATATCTTTATGTACGGCGCGTGCGGCGTTCCTGCCTTTGGCGGCCCCGGCGCGGGGCTTGGCGCGGCGCTGAGCTACGGGGTTTTTCTCGTGCTGAACGGCATTGTCGTCCTCCGCATCAAACAGTTTGCGCGCTATCATGTATTCGCACGCCTGCCGCGTCCAATCCCCGGCGACTGGTGGGCACTGCTTGCCATTTGCATCCCCATCGGGCTTACGGTGTTCTGTGAGCAGAGCATCTTCGGTGCAGTCGGCCTCCTCATGGCGGCGTACGGGACAACCGTGCTCGCTGCGCATCAGGCGGCGATGAATTTTACCACCATCGTCTACATGCTGCCGCTCTCCGTTTCCATGGCAATCACGATCCTCGTGGGGTACGAGGTCGGCGGCGGGCGCGAGAACGGCGCGCGCGCCTACATTCGCCTCAGCCGTGTGCTCACCCTTCTCTTCGTCGGTGTGATTGCGCTCGGACTTGCCGCGATGCGCGACTACGTGGCGGCGCTCTATACGACGAATTCGGAGGTGCAGGAGCTCCTGCGCGTCTTCCTCCTCTATGCACTTGTCATGCAGTTCTGCGACTGTGTGAACGCACCGCTGCAGGGGGCGCTGCGCGGCTACAAGGATGTTACGGTCACGTTCTGGCTCGCCGTGCTCTCGTTCTGGGGCATTGGTCTGCCGAGCGGCTATGTGCTCGCGGCATGGACCGAGCTCGGTCCCTTCGGCTACTGGGTGGGGCTGAACGGCGGCATCATCGTGGGGGCTGTGCTGCTCATGATCCGTCTGCGGATTATCGAGGATCGCATGAGACGCGCTATGCGTGCAGTAAGTTCGTGATAGTTTTCTCCTATGAACCCTTTGCGACTCGTATTACATTTGGCCGTTCTATGCGAAAAATCCTATTGAATTTTCTGCAGAACATGGTATCATGTACCCCATGAGGGGAGATACACTCATACCACGTTTTATAGACGGGTGAACGACCCAACTATGTGATTTTTTTCACTACTGTGATAAGGAGTGGGGTTAATATGGCAGATCAGAAGCATATTGTCATTGTCGGAGCCGGATTTGGGGGCGTGCGTCTTGCCAAGGAACTCGCAAAGGAAAATGTACGGGTTACGCTCGTGGATCGACACAACTACCATCTCTTTCAGCCGCTGCTCTATCAGGTGAGTACGGCGGTGCTCTCCGCATCGGAGATTGCGTATCCCACACGTCAGTTCTTCAAGAACAACAACAACGTCAACTTCTTTATGTCGAAGGCACTCGGTGTCGATCAGGATCGCCGTGTGCTGATTACGAAGCACGGTGAGATCTCCTATGACTATCTCGTGCTCGCGGCAGGTGCAACGACGAATTTCTTCGGAAACGAGAGTGTTGCGCGCAACTCCTACGCAATGAAAACCCTGCAGGAGGCGATTGCACTGCGCGGGCATCTCATTCATGAATTCGAGCGCGCCGCACGTAAGAGCGGTCCCGATCAGTGGGAGGCACGTCAGCGCCATCTGAACTTCGTCATCGTCGGCGGCGGCGCAACGGGCATTGAGATGGCGGGTGCCCTGATGGAGCTCATCGAGATCTTCAAGAAGGAATTCCACACGATCGACTTTAAGGAAGTTCATGTGACTCTCCTTGAGGCAATGGGTTCTGTCCTGCCGATGGTGCCGCCTGATCTGCAGCAGCATACGATCGACGTGCTGCGCAAGAAAGGCGTTGATGTGCGCCTCAATACGGCGGTTACGGAGTATGACGGCAACGATCTGAAGCTGAACAATGGCGAAGTCATTCCGACGAAGACTGTCATCTGGGCGGCAGGCGTGCGCGCGCAGGACTTCATCAAGGATTGCGGCGGCGAGGTCGACCGTGCAGGGCGCGTCATCGTGGAGGAGAACCTGCTCGTCAAGGGCAGTGACCGCGTCTTTGCCATCGGCGACTGCGCGAATTTCCAGCATGGCGACCTGCAGCGTCCGCTCCCGACGGTCGCACCCGTAGCGACGCAGGAGGCAATGCAGGTCAAGAAGAACATTATGGCGCTGATCGCGGGTAAGACACCGGATCAGTTGGAGAAGTTCGTCTATCATGACCTCGGCGCCATGGCAACGATCGGCAAGGGCGAGGCGGTTATGAATGGCCCCATGCCCGTACTCGGCTTTATGCTGAAGGCAAAGGGCTTCTTTGCGTGGTTCGCGTGGATGCTTGTCCATCTCGTCCGCCTTGCGGGAAAATATGCGGATTTCACAGTTTCCATCAAGTGGATTTGGAATTTCTTCTTCGGCACGCGTCTTGCGCGCATCATCCACAGCAAACTGGAGTAACCCCTTGCACACTGCGCTGTTTTATGCTATACTTGCGCGGTAATGAACGCAGGGCGTTTGTTTCCATGACTCGT
>CAUVFG010000181.1:0-3256 GCA_963551125.1 uncultured Selenomonas sp.
GGTACGCACGGTGGTGTGAGAGGACGGCGGCTAATCACCGCCTCCTACTCGATCTTATTCTCAGAGTTGGAAGCGTCCGACCAGCTTCTGTAGATCCTGTGCGAGCTGGGCAAGGGTCTGGCTGGATGCGGCGATCTCCTGCATGGAAGCTGCCTGCTGCTCGGAGACGGCAGAGACGTTCTCCGCCTCGGAACTCACGGCATTCGAGACCTTCTGCACCGATTCGACAGAGTTGAACATCTGCTCGCTTCCCGCCTTGATGCCCTCGGTGCTCTTCAGAATCGTGTCCACCTTATGCGAGAGTTCTTTGACGACGCCTGCAATGCGGTCGAACTGTTCGCCCGCCTGATTGACCTGTGTGACGCCCTCGCCAACCCGTTCCTTCTGTTCCTGCATGACCTTGAACGTGCTCTCAATACGGTTCGCATTCTCTGTGATGAGCTCCGTGATCTCCTGCGCAGCATTCTCAGACTGTTCGGCAAGCTTTCGGACCTCCTCGGCGACGACGGCAAAGCCTCGTCCTTGTTCGCCTGCCCGCGCCGCCTCGATGGCGGCGTTGAGAGCGAGGAGGTTCGTCTGTCCCGCGATTTCTGTAATCATCTCGACGATCTCGGAGATGCGCTTGGAGCTCTCATAGAGTGCCGTCACGGCATTGCCGACATCCTGTGCGCTCTGATTGAGGACATCCATCCCCTTCACGGCAATGTCGAGCCCTTGCTGTCCCTCGACGGTGGCAGCCTGCGCGCGCTGTGTTGCCGCAGAGACATCTGTGATTTCGTTTGCAATCTCGTTGATGTCGTGCGTGATGTGATCCACCGTCTGGAAGGCCTCATCAACGCTTTCGCGCTGTTCGATGGTGCTGCCTGTGATCTTCACGATTGCCTCTGCTGCATGCTGAGCACCCTGCGCCGACTGGTCGGCAGAAGCGGTCAGCTCCTCGGAAGCAGCGGCAAGCTGCTCTGCCGTCTGCGCCGCACTTTGAATGAGATCGCGCAGCCCCTTGACCATGGCGAGGAAGGCGTTGTGGAGCTGTCCGATCTCGTCCTCACGGTCGAGCTCGGGCGGTACGATGCCGAGATTTCCTTTTGCAACCTCGGTCGCCGCTCCTGCCATATCCTCAAGCGGGCCCGCAATCGAGCGCGCGATGGTATAGAGTAGGGCGGAGAGCAGGGCGAGCGAAACAAGGAGACCTGCAATCATTGCACATTTCAGCGTATTCACATCGGCGAGCACTTCGCTCTTTGGAACGAATAGGACGAGCGACCAACCTGTATTACCGACGGGGTGGACGGCGTAGTAGTAGTCGACATCCTGATAACTGGACTCAAAGAAAAGTGGTTCCTTTGAGAGGAAGCGTTTTGCTGCTTCCTCGCCCTGATCGTGTACATTGTTTTCCATCGTCAGGACAGAGTGGTAGATAAAGCGCCCCTTGTCATCGAGCAGGAAAGCTGCGCCGGTATCCCGAAGCTTGAATGCAGCCATCTTGTCTGCCACACAGGAAAAGGGGATATCCATTCCGAGAATTGCTTCCTTGCCGTCACGTGGATGAAGTGCGCGGCTCAGAGCAAAGACCTTCTTTTGATGGAATTTGTTGATGAATACCTCAGAGAGTTGTACGCCGTCGTTCTTCTTTGCGATACTGTACCATGGGCGTGAGGTCGCATCGAACTCGGCGCGCGGTACGACCTTCTCATGCCCGTAGAGGAAATCACGGTCGGGAAAGCCCATGTAGATGCCGTCGATATCGTCGCGTGCTGCGAAGTCCCTGGCGGCAATGCTAAAACCTTCGTCGGACGGGAGTTCTGTTGACCACATCTGTCCCAGACCTTCCAGAATGCCGGACTTCTCTTGTACGAGACTGTTGATCTCCTCGGAATGATACTCCGCAAGAGCTTTCATCTCGCGCTGCGTCGCAGACTCGATCAACTTGCTTGCTTCCCAATAGGAGAATGCCGCCATCGCAATAAATATCACGATGAACGGCCCTCCGATCCAGAGAAGCATCCTTGACTGCAGTTTCATACAACCAACTCCTTTGTTCCTTTATTTTCACGAAATGCATATAATGTAACTTATTCGTTATAAAAACACCTTATCCTTTAATAAATTATAATAAATAGTAAGTTCTGTTTCAATAAGCTAAAAAGAAACTAAAAGGGACTGTTGCACGAAGTTTTCCAGCTTCGTGCAACAGCCCCCTAGGATTTTGAAGGATTTATTTGGAAAAATTTCGTCAGTCGGATTTTTTCATGCGACTGGACAGGTAGTTTGCGGCAAGTGATCCTGAGATGTTGTGCCATACACTGAAGAGTGCACCCGGAATCGCAGCCGCTGCACCGAAGTGAAGGAGGGCAAGGGAGGTCGCAAGTCCCGAATTCTGCATTCCAACCTCGATGGAGACGGCTTTGACCTTTGCGATATCCATACCGAGTGTCTTTGCCACGACAAAACCGAGTGCATAGCCGAGGAGGTTGTGGCACATGACGACGACCATGATGAGTGCGCCCGTCTCGATGATGCGGGCTGCGTTTGCCGAGACAACGCCACCCACGATGAGGACGATGGCAATGACGGAGATGAGCGGGAGGATTTTGACCGCCTTTTGGACGGGACGCTCAAAGAAATGGTTGATGAGGATGCCAAGGAAGATTGGTGCGATGACGACCTGCGCGATGGAGATCATCATCTTCTCTGCCGGGATGTCAATCCACTGACCCGCGAGCCAGAGGGTGAGGAGCGGTGTCATGATCGGTGCAAGGAGAGTGGATGCCATCGTCATGGAGACGGAGAGTGCCACATCGCCGCGTGCGAGGTAGGTCATGACGTTCGATGAGGTGCCGCCGGGGCAGGTGCCGACGAGGATGACGCCCGCTGCGAGTTCGGGCGGAAGCGAAAATGCGTGTGCAAGTCCCCACGCGAGGAGTGGCATGATGCCGAACTGGGCGACCGTGCCGATGAAGACATCGCGCGGACGCTGCAGAACGAGCTTAAAATCCTCGAAACGAAGCGTCATCCCCATGCCGAACATGACGATGCCGAGCAGGATCGTGATATATGGAACCGTCCAGATGAATGTCCACGGCTGAAAGAGCGAGATGCCCGCGATCAGAATGACGAAGAATGCCATATAACGGGAGACAAAATTGCTGAGTTGTTCGAGTGCCTGCATAGATGCAAACTCCTTCCATTTATTGAGAGATGCGGATGAAATCTTCGAGCTTTCGGAGTGCCGAGCCGTCGGCGATGGTCTGTCGTG
>CAUVFG010000182.1:0-3242 GCA_963551125.1 uncultured Selenomonas sp.
CTTGCCAAGGTGGGGGTCGCGAGTTCGAGCCTCGTTTTCCGCTCCATCGCTTATCACACCTGCGCTCTGCGCAGGTTTTTTTGAAGAAGCGGGAGGATTGCCGACTGCATGAATCTGCGCTTCATCCACAGGTGAGAGCCTTGCGTGCTCTCCACATTGTTTGGGGCCTATAGCTCAGTTGGTTAGAGCAACCGGCTCATAACCGGTCGGTCCTTGGTTCAAGTCCAAGTGGGCCCACCAATCGAAATGAGAGCATCACGCACGGTGATGCTTTTTTGTTTGCTCCGAAGATAGGAGGTGAGGCGATGCGCGAGGAGGAATTTGTGCGCGCGCTGCGGGATATAGGCGCACGCGTCTTTCGCGTCGGCGGCTGCGTGCGCGACCATTTCCGCGGCGTGTCGGCAAAGGATATCGACTATGTCGTGGCAGGGCTTGCAGAGGAAAATTTCTGTGCGCTTTTTCCGCGTGCGGAGAAGATTGGCAAGGCATTCCCTGTCTATCATGTGCGCGTGGACGGCGTGCGCCGCGAGGTGGCGTTTGCACGCCGGGAGCGCAAGACGGGGACAGGCTATCGCGGCTTCGATGTCACGTTTGATCCCTCCGTGACGATTGAGGAGGATCTCTATCGGCGCGACACGCGGATGAATGCAATGGCGATCGAGCTCCCCGAGGGCGCTCTGCTCGACCCCTATGGTGGGCGTGCTGATATTGCAGCTGGCGTGATTCGCGCCGTCTCGCATCATTTTACGGACGACCCTGTGCGTGCCCTGCGTGCCGCGCGGCAGGCGGCGGAGTTCGGCTTTCGCGTGGAGGAGGGCACACTCCGTTACATGAACGCATGTGCAGCAGAGCTCAAAAACGAGCCGACGGAGCGGCTGATGGGCGAGCTGCGGCGTGCGCTTGCTGCACCGCGCCCCCCTGTGTTCTTCCGCGTGCTGCGGGCAGCCGATCTCCTTGCCGTTACCTTTCCCGAGATCGCCGCGCTTGAGGGACAGGTGCAGCCCGTGGAGTTTCACCCGGAGGGGGATGCCCTCGCACATACACTGGCGATGGTCGATGCGGTTGCGCGTGAGACGGAGGAAATCAAAACACGCTTTGCTGCACTCGTGCACGATCTCGGCAAGGGGCTGACGCCGAAGGAGATGCTGCCGCATCACTACGGACACGAGAAGACGGGGCTCACGGCGCTCGCCGCGTGGAACAGGCGCATGACGCTCCCGCACGACTGGATGAAGGCGGCATCGTTCGTCATCCGTCAGCATATGCGTGCGCCGCGTCTCACGCGTCTCGGCAAGATCACCGACCTCCTGCTCGGCGTTGGCGCGTCAGGACTTTCAATGGAGGAGTTCAACGTCATCATCCGCGCCGACCACGGCTCTCTGCCGGACTATCTCACGCGCGGCGCGTCGTATCTTGCGGCGATGCGGGCGGTCACAGGGCGTTCCGCGCCGTCGGAGCTCTCGGGTGAGGAGGTCGGCGCGTGGCTGCGTGCGCAGCGAATCCGTGTTTTGAAGAACTGCATGGAGAATTCCGCTGCGTCCAAAAAAATCTTGTTGGAGCAGTAAACGACGTGGTATAATACATCTGAGCAGAGTTGAAGGAGGCGTGTATTGATGGATAAGCTTATCCTGCCCTATCGGGGCAAGACTCCCGCGATTGATCCGTCCGCATTCATTGCGCCGACGGCGGCAGTCATCGGTGACGTGACGGTCGGTGCCGACTCGAGCATATGGTTCGGGGCTGTCGTGCGCGGCGATTTTCAGCCGATTACGATCGGTCAGAATACGAACATCCAGGAGAACACGACGATTCACGTCATGCGCGATGTACCTGTCCACATTGGGAACAACGTCCTCATCGGACACAATGCCGTCGTGCATTGCAGCCGCATCGGGGACAACACACTCATCGGCATGGGCTCGATCGTGATGGGCTACTCCGAGATCGGCGAGAACGTCGTCATCGGTGCGGGCACATTCCTGCCGCAGCACAAGAAGATTCCGTCGAATTCGCTCGTGTTCGGCAACCCTGCTCAGATCGTGCGCGCGCTGCGCGACGATGAGATCGAGGCGCTGCGGGCGGCGGCGGAGAACTACGCCGGGCTCGGAGCGGAGTACAAACAGATCATTGAGGAGATGAAGTAATGGAACAGACGCTGGTTCTCATCAAGCCGGATGCCGTCGGAGCGCATCACATCGGAGACATTACGAAGGCATATGAGGAGGCGGGGCTCGAGATTCGCGCGATGAAGATGATGCAGATGACAGACCGCATTGCGCGCATCCACTACGCAGAGCATCTCGCGAAGCCGTTCTACGGCGAGCTCTCTGCGTTCATGACCTCCGCGCCGCTCGTGGCGATGGTGCTTGCAGGTGAGAACGCGATTGCGCGCGTGCGCGAACTCCACGGTGCGACGAATCCGGCGAATGCGGCGGATGGCACGATCCGCAAGCGCTTTGCAAAGAACGGGAGCGAGAACGCGGTGCACGCGTCCGACAGCCCCGAAAGCGCTGCGCGCGAGGTGCACATCTTCTTCAGTGAGACGGAGATTTTCTAAAGAATTTTGCTTTCGATTGCCCGGCCTCGCCTCTCTGCGCGGCTGGGTACATTTATCCACAGAGGAGGAACATACGATGAGTGTCACGACCAAGACCGGAGATCACGGACAGACGAGCCTTTTCACGGGTGAGCGCATTGCAAAGGACGACCTGCGCGTCGAGGTGTACGGCATTGTGGACACCCTAGGCTCGACGCTCGGCATGGCACGCGCCTTTGCCGAGAACAAGCGCGTGAAGGAGGATATCCTCGCCGTGCAAAAGCAGCTCGGCATGCTCATGGCGGATTTCGCGAGCCGCAACAAGCCGCCCCGTATCACGGAGGATATGATCGATGGACTTGAGGCGGAGATTGCGAGTATCGAGGAGAGCCTGCCCGCGCTGAAGGAGTTCATCATCCCCGGTGATAAGAAGTCGAGCGCAATGCTCGATCTGGCACGTACGACGGCACGCACCGCAGAGCGTCACGCATGGACGCTCGCACGACGCGGCTCGGTGGCGGAGGTCGACCTGCGCTATCTCAACCGTCTGTCCGACTACTGTTTCGTCCTCATGCGCCTTGAGGATGCGGATATGCCGACCCTGTGAGCGCGGAGAGATTCGCCGTACTCGACGGGAGCAGCCTCTTCTTCCGCGCGTTCTACGCGCTGCAGCTCCCGCCGAATGCGCGCGGCGTCCACACGAATG
>CAUVFG010000183.1:0-3229 GCA_963551125.1 uncultured Selenomonas sp.
TTCTCGTGCGCGATGCAGCAGGGCATCCGAGTCCGAACGGCGGTCATGCGGAGGCGCCAGTTGCAGGAGCGCTGCACATCCGCCTCGGCGGCGTCAATTACTACTTTGGCGAGCGGCACTTCCGCGCCTATATGGGAGACGCGCATATGGAGATTACGGCGAAGCACATCCTCGGCGCAATCCGCCTCATGTATACCGTGACCGTCCTCTATCTGCTGCTTTACTATATCTTATCTCTGTATTACTCTGTTTAGAGGCACTTCATGAATTCTTTTCTGATCGGACTTCAATTCTTAACGCGCATTCATCTTGTCAAACAGACCGTGTGGACGGCGGAGGATTTCGGGCGCAGCACGCGCTTCTTTCCGCTTGTCGGGCTTGTGCTCGGCATTTGCTATGCGCTTGCTGCGTGGCTACTGCTCTATGCATTCGGAATGCGGTCGCTGACTGCCGCGCTCCTGCTTATCCTGCCGCTCCTATTGACAGGTGGGCTGCATGCGGACGGCTTCATGGACACAGCGGACGGCGTGTTCTCGGGGCGAGATCGTGCGCGCAAGCTCGAGATCATGAAGGACAGCCGCGTCGGTGCGTTTGGCGTCGTGTCGTTCGTCATGCTCATGTTCGTCCAGTTTGCCCTGCTCTCCGATATGGCGTGGCCGCTCCTCGTGCCTGCGCTCTTCGTCATGCCGATCATCGGCAGACTCGCGATGGTGCTCGCCGTCGCGTGCTTTCCCTATGCGCGTGAGGACGGCATGGGCAAGACGTTTGCGGATATGGCGGATCGCAGTACCGTTGTGATCGCTGCACTGACGACTGCGGTGCTCGTCCTGCCGTGGGGCGTGCTCGCCACAGCTGCACTCGTACTTGGCACGCTCTTTGCGCTCCTGTTCTGCCGTACGATGACCAATATCCTCGGCGGGGTTACGGGCGATGTCTATGGAGCAACGACCGTGCTCACGGAAACCCTTGTCCTCGCGGTATTTTCACTTGCGTCATCATATCCGAATGTTTGGGGGATTTTATGGAAATAATTGCAAAAGCGCCGGCTTCCTGCGGCGAACTCGTGGAAGGCGTCCTCGATGGGACGCCGTTTCTTGTGACCGCACCGATCAGCATGTATGCCGTGGCGACGGTCTCAGATCAGTTCACGGGCGTGCATGGGCTTGGGGAAAAGGCGGAGGAGGCTCTGCGGCGGACGCTTGCCCATATTGGCAAGGATGTCCTTCCGTTCGGCATACGGTTGGAATCGAAGATTCCGCAGGGAAAGGGGATGGCATCCTCGAGCGCCGATATTGCGGCAGTCTCCTATGCAGCGGCACGTGCTTTCGGGCGAGAACTCACAGGACGGGAGATCATGGACATTGCCATTGCCATCGAGCCGAGCGACGGCATCGCTTTTGCAGGACTCTCTCACGTCAGCCATACGACAGGGGAGCTTTTCGGACAGTATGCGAATGTGCCACTTCTCGCTGTCTCCATCTTCGATGTGGGCGGAACAGTGGATACAATCGCCTATTATCAGAGTAAGGGAAACCGTGGAAATCAGGATGCAGCATATCGACAGCTGCTCGATACGGTGGGGCAGGCATTCCGCACGGAGGGACATCGACAGGAAATCCTGCTCGGACAGGCGGCGACGGCGAGCGCACGTCTCAATCAGGAACATCTGGAAAAACCGCAGCTGGATGCGTTCATTCAGGCTGCACAGAGCAAGGGTTCGCTTGGCGTTCTCGTAGCGCACAGCGGAACCGTGGTCGGTGCACTCTGGGCGTCCGATATGAAGTCTGCAGATGTGGAGCGGCGAACGCAGGAGCTTGCCGCAGAATTTGACGGAAACTACAGCTATATGCAGACGGCGCGGCTCATTTCCGGCGGCGTAATCTGTGAGGTTAGGTCTTGATATACAGAAAGGGGAGGGGGATATGACAGAAATCATCATCATACGCCACGGGGAGACGGAGTGGAACAAGACGGGACGCTTTCAGGGGCATTCGGATGTACCGCTCTCGGCGGAGGGACGCACACAGGCGGCGGCGCTCGGAAAAAATCTTGTTGTTGATCATGTGGATGCCATCTATGCGAGCGACCTCACGCGCGCGATGGAGACGGCGGCGCCGCTGGCGCAGCGCTTCGGCCTTGAGGTCATTTCCGACCCGCTGCTGCGCGAGCTGAATTTCGGGGCGTGGGAGGGACGGAACTTCAACGATGTCAACGCCGAGAATCCCAATGCCATGAAGAATTTTTACACCGATCCGGAGCAGGCGGACATTCCTGAGAGCGAACCGTTTCCGGAGTTTCAGCGGCGCGTCGCGGGGCGCGTGCGTGAGATCGTCGCACACGAGCGCGGGAAGCGCGTTGTGATCGTCTCGCATGGCGCATCCATCCGCATCCTGCTCGCTGATCTTCTCTCCATGCCGATTCGCTCGATCTGGCACATCTCACAGCTCAACACGGCGGTCAACAAAATTCGATTCGAGGATGATGGATTTGCCATCGTCACACTGATGAACGACACCTCTCATCTGCGTGTGGGGGATGCGCAGTGAACATCCTTGCGGTCGGGCTTGGCGGTGCACTTGGCGCCGTTTGCCGCTATCTCCTCGGACAGGTCATTCCAAAACTCGGCAGTGGATTTCCAATTGCCACCTTCGCTGTCAATCTGATCGGCTGTTTTGCCATCGGTCTTGTCGTTGAGCTTGCGGGAAAGCACAGCAATATAGATCCGCGCGTCATCCTCTTCCTGCAGACGGGAATCTGCGGTGGATTTACAACATTTTCTACGTTCTCATTGGAATCATTGACCCTCATCGAGGAGGGAAAGATCGCCATCGGTATTCTTTACATTGTGCTGAGCGTTCTTTTCGGACTCTTTGCACTCCTTGCAGCAAGAAATCTTGCCAGCGGATGGAATCTGTAACAAAAATATAAATTTTTATTTGCGCGCAAGAGATTGGCGTGTTATACTGTTACCCAGATTGTGTGGATAGGATTCTGTATATGTGGATTTATTGAGAACCAATATACATTGTGGTGAGGTCTATGGAGGTCATTTTAGCTGAACATTTGGGGTTCTGTTATGGCGTGAAACGTGCCATAGAGATCGCCCGCCAGAATGCCTCCTCGGATGGCTCGTCCAGTACGCTTGGTCCGATCATTCATAATCCGCAGATGGTGGAGCGCCTCAAGAATGAAGGCGTTGGCACTGTCGGCTCACTCAACGAGATGGAGG
>CAUVFG010000184.1:0-3228 GCA_963551125.1 uncultured Selenomonas sp.
CGATCATGCAGATGAATCTGCTGAATCACCGCTTCTTCGTCTTCCGCAACGCGGAGACGGAGGAGGTCAATGTGGTCTACAGCCGCAACGACGGGAAATATGCCCTGATCGAGGTCGAAGAGGGCTGAGGAAATACTGCTGTTCACTAGGAGATTGGGGGACGGTTGCGCCATGCGGTGCGCAGCCGTCCTCTTTTTCATTTTCGGTTATTTTGTGGTATGATAGAGGGCAGTAATATCTGTTGGAATCGGGGGGAATTCATGCGAAAAATCTATGTCATCCATCAGTGGGTGAGTCTCATCTGTGCCCTTTTTCTGCTGCTGCTGACGCTGACGGGACTGCCGCTGCTCTTTCGGAATGAAATCAATGCGTGGAATACGGTGAATCTGCCGCCGCGCGGGGAACCCGTGGCACTGAGTGAGATTTGGGCGGGTCTGCCACAGGGGACGGCGGAAGTCTCGCAGGCATTCCCAACGAAGGAGATTCTGGCGGTCACACCGGACGGGGAGGATGGGACGCTGTACTTCCGCGTCAAGGAGCGCGGTGGGAAGGCCTCGCGTGCTCATATGCGTATGGGCGGCGAGCAGATCATGTACGATGTGCGGACGGGTGCGGTCTTTGACCGCAGGGATCGCGTCTACCGCTCCGAGGCGGTGCAGGAGTTCATGCACACGATGCACATTCTGCACGTCCGTCTGGGGATGGAGGAGGGCGGCCGCGACTTCCTCACTGTAATGTGCGTGCTCGCCGTCATCTCCATCGTGAGCGGGGTCTATCTCTACCTGCCGATGATGAAAACACTTGCCTTTGGCACGCGGCGGCGGCGGAGCAGCCGCGTGTTCTGGTCGGACTGGCATAAGCTCACGTCGATTTTTGCGGGGACGTGGGCAGTGCTCATGTGCGTGAGCGGTGTCTTTATCGTCCTCTACTCCGTCGGCATGCGGGATTACCAGAGGACGGCGCATGCACGTGCGGCGGAGCATTTTGTCGTGCAGACACAGGATGCTCCGCAGATTTCGGCGGAGGAGGCGTACGCGCGGATTGCGGCGGAGTTCCCGCAGAAGGATGTCATCTCCATGCGTCTGCCCACGGCGGACAGCGCCTACTATGTCTTTCAGATTGCGGAGCCGACGGTACGTCCGACGGACTTTGCCCTCGGGACGCAGGTCTATCTCGCGGCGGGCGGCGGGGAGCCGCTCCTTGTCCCTGTGCCCGCATGGCTGACGATGGCGCCGTTCTTCCTGAATATGCACATCCACAACCATGAGCTGACGGCGGAAAAAATCTTCTGGGCGCTGCTCATCCTCATGACGGCTGCGATGATTGTCACGGGGATCGTGCTCTGGCTGACGCGCTGGCGAAATCGTGTCACAGCTGCCGCCGAGATGTTTGCAGAAAAACGCACCAATGCTGCGTGGGAAGAGCCTGTGCGCGTTGCCGTGCTGACGCTCATTGTCATGATTGCACCGATGTACGGCACTCTCGGAGATGGGATTGCCCTCGCCATCAGTGCCTACCTCGTCTATTACTTTGTACGTGCGGTGCGCGGCTGAGAAACTCGGAAAATGTGGGGGAAGGGGATTTTTTGAAATTTACGGGACTGACATCGGCGGAGGCGGAGGCGTCGCGTCTGAAATACGGCGCGAACACGATTCCTGAGCCGCAGTGGATGACGTTCGCGCAGGCGTTCATGGAGACGTTCCGCGACCCGATGATCCGCATCCTGCTCGTTATGGTCGCGCTCATGATTGCGATGTATTTCGCGGGGCACGCGGAGATCTACGAGCCGGTGGGGACGATTGTGACCGTTATCATCGTTGCGACGGTGACGGCGCGGACGAATGTCGCGAGCGATACGGAGTACCGCGCCCTGCGTGCGCGTACGGCGAAGGATACGGCGAAGGTCTGCCGCGACGGCGGGCTGGTCGTTCTGCCCGTGGATGAGATCGTCGTCGGTGACCATGTCATTTTGCAGGGCGGCAATAAGATTCCTGCGGACGGGATGCTGATTGCGGGGGAACTCCGCGTCAACAATACGGCACTGAACGGGGAGACGGAGGTGTGTCCGAAGCTGCCCGCAGACAGCCGCTATGTATTTCCCGCCGAAATCACGGGCGATACCTTTGTCGACACGGCAACACTTTTTCGCGGAAGCGTGGTCTTTGACGGCGAGGGCGTGATGGAGGTGCGCCGCGTCGGCACGGAGACGATGATGGGGCGGATGGCGGCGGAGATGCAGGCGCGTGAGCCGGACTCCCCCCTGCAGGTAAAGCTCGCAAAGCTCGCCGATCAGATCTCGGCGTTCGGCTATCTCTCGGGGCTTGTCATCATCTCGCTCTACATGATGTTTTTCGCTCTGCGTGCGGGCGGGCTGGAGGCATATGTAGCCGTTGGGTGGAGTCAGATTCTCGTGGATCTGATACAGGCGGTCTCGCTCGCGATCCTCATCATCGTCTGCGCCGTGCCCGAGGGGCTGCCGCTCATGATCTCGCTCGTCCTCATGCAGAACACGAGCCGCATGCTCGCGCGCGGCGTCCTCGTGCGCCGTGCCGTCGGCATCGAGACGGCGGGCTCGCTGAACATCCTTTTCAGTGACAAGACGGGCACGATCACGGGCGGGCAGCTCGAGGTGGTGGAGTTCTTTACGGCGGATGGGATGGTTCTTGGTGCGCTCACGGAGCATCCTGCGCTCCATGAAAAGCTGACACGCGCGATCGGCATGAATTCCGCCTCCATGTATGACGAGGCGGGCGCGGTCGTCGGCGGCAATCCGACCGATCAGGCGGTTATGCGCTTTCTCGGTGCGGAAACATACCGTGCCATGCAGGAAAATGAAGCCTACCGTGTCGGCAAACGGCAGACCTTTAACTCGACGAATAAATTCAGTCAGGCGGAGCTGCCCGCGCGCGGTACGGTCGTCTACAAGGGCGCACCCGAGGCGCTGCTCGCGCGGGCGAAATACGCGCTCACGGCGGATGGGGCAATCGTTCCCTTTGATGCCGATGTACTGAACGAAAAAATAAACGCCTATGCCGCGCGTGCGATGCGCGTCCTGGCGTTCGGTTATTCGGAGCAGCCCTTTCGGAAGAATGAAATCAATGCGGATGTCGTCCTCATCGGGCTTGCCGCAATCCGCGACGATGTGCGCCCCGAAGCGCGCGAGGCGATTGCGGAGGTGCAGGCGGCGGGCGTGCAGGTCGTCATGGTGACGGGTGACCGCCGCGAGAC
>CAUVFG010000185.1:0-3221 GCA_963551125.1 uncultured Selenomonas sp.
ACGCCGTTCGGCTTCTTCGAGTTCGCGTGGATCGGCATCCCGCTCTCGATCGTCGGCGTGATCTATATGCTGACGATCGGACGCCGTCTCTGCCCGCGCAGACTCGTGGACAGCGAGGCGGTTGCAGGGCAGGAGGAGGAGGCAAAGGATCCGCGCAAGATGATGATCTGCGCAGCGATCCTCATCGGCGTTGTCATCGCGATGGTGCTCGAAAAGCAGATCAACGTCCCCATGCAGACCTCGGCGATCATCGGCGGACTCCTCTGCGTCCTCACGGGCTGCCTTACGGAAAAACAGGCATATCAGGGCGTGGACTGGACGACGATCTTCCTCTTTGCAGGAATGCTCCCTCTGGCGAGCGCGATGGATCACAGCGGCGCGGGCAAGCTCATTGCGGACTTCGTCGTCGGACTCATCGGCGACAGCCCGGCACCGATGGTCATCGTCGCGGCGATGTTTGTCCTCTCCTGCGGCCTGACGCAGTTCATGTCGAACACGGCGGCAGCGGCACTGCTCGCACCGATTGCGATCTCCATCGCCCAGACCATCGGCGTCTCCCCGTACCCCGTCATCATGGCAATCGGCATCGCGGCCTCCTGCGCGTTCACCACGCCCGTTGCGACCCCGCCGAACACGCTCGTCCTCGGCCCCGGTCAATTCAAGTTCATGGACTATGTCAAGGTCGGCGTTCCCCTCGTCTTTGTCTCGCTGATCGTCTGCCTTGTCGTCATCCCCATCGTCTGGCCGTTCTAAGGAATCGCTGATAAAATGAAGTCTGTCAGATTGGTGCAGATTTTTTGTCCTGTCAAGGAGACAAACCGGACGCATAGCAAAGGCTATGTGGAGGATTTGTCGACACAGGCAGGGCGGAAAAGATGCGCCAAGATGGCAGTGCTGAATTTATCAGCGCTTCCCTAAGGAATCGCTGATAAAACAGACCTACAGATTGGCGTAGATTTTTTCGTCCGATTGAGGCAGCAAACCCAACGCTGCCAAAGCTATGTGAAAGATGCGCTAAGATGGCGCGGCTGAATTTATCAGTGCTTCCCTAAGACACTGATATTCTCCTGCGGGCGCGCTCCCGCATAAAATATAACCGGCGGCAGGAGCATCGCCCCGCTTCGTGCACGACCGCGAACAATGAGAACCGAAAAGCAACTCTGTTCAGCAATGACAGGTATATCCATCCGATATGCCTGTCATTTCATTGTGCATTTATGAGGAGAGAATGACCATGAAAAAAGAAGAAATGCTCCAACACCTAAAAGCGTTCGACCCTGCGATCTTCACCCTCCTGCAGGACGAGATCCGCCGCCAGCGCTGCACGCTCTCACTGATCCCGACGGTCAACGCCATGTCGCCGCTCGCCGCCTTTCTCGAGGGGAGTGCGCTGGCAAACAGCACGCTTGAGGCGTGCGGCGCGGCACATACCTCCTCCATCGAGGAGCTGGTGCGCACGCGTGCGCAGGATCTCTTTGGCAGTGCGCATGCGGTCGTGCGGCTCGGCAACATCGCCGCCGCCTCGCGTGTCGCATTTCTCGCGCTGCTGCAGCCGGGCGATACCGTCCTCTCCTTCAACCGCAGGAAGGAGGAGCACTGTGCGGGGCTGAACTATCATTTTGAGAACTTCGGCATTGACCCCACCCTCCAAAAGGTGGACTGGGACGAGGTGATGCTTCTCGCCAAACGCGTGCGTCCGCATCTCATCATCTTTTCCCCCGTCAGCTACCCGTGCGTGCCGAACTACGCGCGGCTCACCGAAGTTGCACGTGCCGTGGGCGCCTATCTCTGGGTGGACATCGGGCAGTGCGTCGGGCTCGTCGCGGCGGAGCTCATCCCCTCGCCGGTCGCGTGCGCCGATGTCGTCAGCTTCCCCACCAATGACTCGCTCAGAGGCCCCGACGGCGCAATCCTCCTCTGCACGAAGGAGCTTGCGCCGCAGATGGATGCCGCCGTCGCGAACACGGGGCATATTTCCCTGCACATGAACCGCCTTGCCGCGCTCGCCTTTGCCCTGCACGCCGCCGCGCAGCCGAAATTTCGCGCATACGGGGAGCAGGTGCTCGCGAACAGCCGCACACTCGCAGCAGCCCTCAAGGAGCGGGGCATCACCCTCCTCGCGTGCGGCACCGAGACCCATCTCATCCTCGCCGCCCCTGCGGCAGGCGTCGACATCGCGGACGCCGTACACGCCCTTGGACGCATCGGCATCTATGTGAAGCCGGACCGCATCCCGACCATGCGCCCCGAGATTCTGCTCTCCGCGCTGCGCCTCTCGACGCTGAACCCGACCACGCGTGGGCTGAAGGAGGCAGACATGGCCATCGTCGCCGACGCGCTCGCGTGCGTCCTCAGCAGAAAATGCTCGGAGCGCGAGGAGGACAGCCTGCGTATGGCCATCGCCAAGCTCCTCATAGACAAGCCCATCTTCTCCGAGGCGTGGATGAACGATGTCTCTGCACACGTTGCCGCCTCACCGGGCAGCGTCCATGACCACGCTGCAGATGAGCGCATATCTGTCCTCAAAAGCCTGCTCCGATAGCCTCCTACTGCTCCCGCATGTGCGCCCCGTGCCCATGCGGGAGCTTTTGACTGCGGCAAACCTCATCGAATGCATTCTTTCTAACATAAAATATTCAGAAACGTCAACAAATGAGTGACCTGCACGGCACAATATGATATACTAAAGGAAGCACTGATAAATTCAGCACTGACATCTTGGCGTATCTTTTTCGCCCTGTCTGGAGGGCAAATCCTCCACATAGCCCTTGCAGCGTTGGGTTTGTCTCCTTGACAGGACAAAAAATCTGCACCAATCTAAGAGACTATTTTATCAGCGATTCCTAAAAAAACAACATTAACGAAATGGGGAAACGCCCCCCATTTTACGGAAGAGGAGAATTGCCCATGAAACGTGAAGAAGTCGTCAGCCACCTGAAGGCATTTGACCCGGAGATCTACAGCCTGCTCGAGGAGGAGCGCGAACGCCAGCGGTACACCCTCTCTCTCATGCCGAACATGAACGCCATGTCACCGTTCGCAAAGTACCTTGAGGGCAGCGTGCTCACGAACAGCATCTTTGACCGGCGAGACGATACCCCGACGGGCGGGCTGCATCTCGCCGGCATCGTCCGCCAGCGTGCCATAGACCTCTTTCGCTGCGACCATGCCATCGTCCGCCTCGGCAACATCGTCGCCGCCTCGCGCGTCGTCTTTCAGGC
>CAUVFG010000186.1:0-3215 GCA_963551125.1 uncultured Selenomonas sp.
CCCGAGCCGACGGTGCGCTGCGCCATCGCGTTCATGACGAGGACGAAGACGAGGATCGGCGCAACACCCTTCAGTGCACGGACGAAGACATCGCCGAGCACAGCGACGACCGGGATGAGCGCGGGCGCATAGAGCGCGATGAGGATGCCGATGATGAGTCCGACCGCGATGAGCTTGATGAGTGCCGTCTCGCGGTACTTGCGGCTGATGTTGCTGAGCAAGAAGATTCCTCCTTTTATTGGATAAAAATATGCCCCATTGTACCATAATGGGACATATTTGTCACGGCTTTATCGGGTATACATGGAGAGGGGATCTTACTCCCCCGCCTGCTTTAGCTCCTCCAGAAACCTTCCGACGGCGTCCTCCCACGGCGGGAGGCGGTGGAACCCCGCCTCATCAAGCGATTTCTTGCTCAGGCGTGAGTTTTTCGGGCGCGTTGCCTTGGTCGGATACATATGCGAGGGGACGTTTGTGACGTTGACCTCGGCGCCCGCCTGACGGAAGATCTCGCGCGCAAACTGCGCCCATGAGCAGAAGCCCTCGTTCGTCGCGTGGTAGATGCCGTACTTTTCACTCTCGAGCATATCTGCGAGCAGTGGAGCGAGGTCGCGCGTATAGGTGGGCGAGCCGATCTGATCGTTGACGATGGAGAGAATTTTATTGGTTTTGGCAAGCTGCAGCATGCTCTTGACGAAGTTCTTGCCATGCAGACCAAAGACCCACGAGATGCGTACGATGAAGTATTTGTCAAGATGCTCCTGCACCGCCTCCTCGCCCGCGAGCTTTGACGCGCCATAGACATTGTGCGGGGCGGTGAGCGCGTTTGTCTCGTGGGGCACATCGCCCGTTCCGGGGAAGACGTAGTCCGTGCTGATGTAGAGGAGTTTTGCATCGTGCGCGCGGGCAAGGCGCGCAAGGATCTCCGTGCCCGCTGCATTGATCTTGCGGCAGAGCGAGGGCTCGTCCTCCGCCTTGTCGACGGCGGTGTATGCCGCCGCGTGGAGGATGGCGTCCGGTTCAACCGCATCGAGGACGGCGCGCATGACGTTCTCGTCGGAGAGCGGGAAGATCTCCGAGGAGACGCCGTGTACTTCGTGTCCGCGCGCCCTGCACTCCTCTACGCAGTCATGACCCAGTTGTCCCGTCGCACCTGTGATGAGGATCTTCATAGCAATCCGTCCTTTCTTGTGAATGCGGTGATGCTCCGCGCGATTCCATAATATCGCAACATATGTAATATACAAACTTATTGTACCATAAAAGACGCCGCCCGTGTAGCCTACGGATGGCGTCTTTTCATATATTTATGCGGTTTCGTCATGAACGATCGGGATTGTGAGCGTGATCGTTGTGCCCTCGTCCACAGCGCTCTTGAGTACGATCTTGATGTCGTGGCGTTCGGCGATCCAGCGTGCGATGGAGAGCCCGAGTCCCGAGCCGCCCGTCTCCTTCGTGCGCGAGGAGTCCACGCGGTAGAAGCGGTCAAAGATGCGTGCCTGATGTTCGGGCGCGATGCCGATGCCGTCGTCCGTAAGCGTCACGGTCACAGCGGAGTTGTCCGCAGAGCGGATCGAATACGCGTGGATGTGACCGCCGGGCGGGGTGTACTTCAGGCTGTTCTCAAGGAAGATGCGCAGCAGCTGTCGCAGGAGTACAGGGTCTGCGCTCACGGTCGCAGGATCGTTTCTACCGAGTGTGACCTCATGCGACATGGTGACGGTCTGCATTTTTTCCATCGTATCAGCAAGCAGCTCGGCAAAGTCGACCTCCTCCTTGTTGACCGCCTGCCGCTTCTGGTCGGCACGGGCGAGGAAGAGCAACTTCTCGATGAGCTGCTGCATGTTCTCCGCCTCGGAGCGAATGGCGGTGATGCCCTCGTCGAGGATGCTCTTGTCCTCGCGTCCCCAGCGCGAGAGCAAGTCCGAGTACCCGAGAATGACCGTGAGCGGCGTGCGCAGCTCGTGTGAAGCGTCGGAGACGAAGCGCTGCTCTTGGCGAAATCCCTCCTGCAGACGGTCGAGCATGCGGTTGAACGTACGCGCGAGCTCTGAGAGCTCATCGCGCGCACGCGGCACGTCGAGGCGGCGCCCCAGACGCTCCACCTCGATGCTGCGCGCCGTCCATGTGATCTCGCGGATCGGCTTTAGGATGCGCCGACTGATGAAGTGACCCGCAAGGAGCGCGAGCACAAAGCAGACGGCGACCGTGTAGAAGAGGAGGCGCTGCAGGGCGTTGAAAAAGTCCGTCTCCGTTGTAATCGTGCGGAAGAAATGGACTTGATAGGGAATCCCATTGTACGAAATGTCGCGGCGCGCATGATAGACGGCGCCGCCCTTGAACTCGGAGACCTCCATATCGGGATTGGCCCAGATCGGCGTCGAGATCCGTCCGTTCTCGACCGTTTCAATCGAGGGGAAATGCGTGTCCGTATCGAGCACGACGCGCCCCGCACGATCCGTGATGCGCACGATGACACCCGGGATGACGGGCCCCTCGAACCAGAATTTTGCATCTGCCGCATTGCCGCTTTCGATATTGCTCATCACATGGCGTATGCTGCTGTCGAGATCGACCTCCGCCTGCCGATAAAAATAGATGTACGCGCCAATCCCCAGAATGCCGGTCGATAAGATGAGCACGAAAAAGAGGATTGCCGCGTACAGCACCGTAATTTTTGTGGAAATACGTATGTAGAAATGGCGGTCGATCCAACGACCAAAGCTTGTCCTAGTCGCGGACAACATACCCGACGCCCCGCACGGTGTAGATGTACTTCTTGTTGAAGCGGTCATCCAGCTTGGCGCGCAGGTAGCGGATGTAGACATCGACCACATTGGTCTCGCCCGTGTAGTCGAAGCCCCATACCTCCTGGAGGATCTGATCGCGCGTCAGCACCGTCCGCTTGTTGCGCAGGAGGTACTCCAAGAGATCGTATTCGCGCTTCGTGAGCGCGACGGTCTCGCCGTCCACCTGCACCTCGTAGCGCGAGAGAAACATGATGAGATTCTTCACCGTCAGGCGGTCGGACGCATCCTCGGTCGAGATGTCGCGGCGGCGCAGCGCATTTCGGAGACGCGCAAGGAGTTCGGGCACGGCAAACGGCTTCGTGATGTAGTCGTCCGCGCCGATGTCCAGACCCTCCACGCGATCCTCGACGGCGTCGCGTGCCGTCAGCATGATGATGGGCACGTTCGAGACCGTGCGGACGCGGC
>CAUVFG010000187.1:0-3202 GCA_963551125.1 uncultured Selenomonas sp.
AAGGGCGAGCACCGCAAGATCCTCGACCAGATCCGCCGCGACGGCTATGTGCGCGTGCGCATCGACGGGGAACTGCGTGACCTCGGCGAGGAGATTGCGCTCGAGAAGCAGAAGAAGCATACGATTGAGATCGTCGTTGACCGTCTTGTCGTGCGCGCAGGGATGGAGAGCCGTCTGACAGACTCGCTTGAGACGGCTCTGCGTGCGGGCGGCGGCGTGGTCTATGTGCAGGTGGTGGATGGGGAGCTCCTCATGTTCAGCGAGAATTTCGCCTGTGTGGACTGCGGCATCTCGCTCCCCGAGATTGCGCCGCGCATGTTCTCGTTCAACAGCCCGTTCGGCGCGTGTCCCGTCTGTACGGGGCTCGGCAGTCACAAGGAGTTCGACGAGGAGCTTGTGATCCCCGACCCGACACTCAGCGTGGCGGACGGTGTTTTTGCCCCTCTGTCCAAAAATCCGAACTCGTACGGGATGCGTGCGATTACGGCGCTCCTGCGTGCGCATGACTACGACGAGCATACGCAGTGGAACCGCATGGACAAGAAGACGCAGAAGCTGTTGCTCTACGGCTCGGAGGAGTATGTTTCCTTCCAATATACGAATATGTTCGGCGAGGAGAAGGAATACAATGTCCCCTACGAGGGAGTTATGCCCGCGCTTGCACGCCGCTACCGCGAGACGGACTCGGAGGAGATGCGCGAGAGCTACGAGGACTATATGACGGAGACCCCGTGCAGCGCGTGTCACGGCGCACGGCTGAAACCCGAGACGCTTGCCGTGACGATTGGCGGTAAGAGCATCGCCGACCTCACGGCACTGACGATCCGCGAGGCGGACACGTTCCTCACGGAGGCGGAGAAGGATTTCAGCCCGCGTGAGGCGAAGATCGCCGTGGAGATCCTAAAGGAAATCCATGCGCGTCTGAATTTCCTCCTCGATGTGGGATTGGACTATCTGACGCTCTCGCGTGCGGCGGGGACGCTCTCGGGCGGCGAGGCGCAGCGCATCCGCCTTGCGACGCAGATCGGCTCGGGGCTGATGGGCGTGCTCTACATCCTCGACGAGCCGAGCATTGGGCTGCATCAGCGCGACAACAACCGCCTGCTCGCAACCCTGCGCCATCTGCGCGACCTCGGCAACACGCTGATCGTTGTGGAGCACGACGAGGACACAATGTATGCCGCCGACCACATCATCGACATCGGTCCCGGTGCGGGCGAACATGGCGGCGAGGTGGTCGCGGAGGGGACGGCGGCGGAGATTATGAAAAATCCCGCGTCCATCACAGGGCAGTATCTCGCGCGCAAGAAGTTCATCCCCGTGCCGGCGGAGCGCCGCAAGGGGAACGGCAACGTCCTCGAAATCGTCGGCGCTGCGGAGAACAACCTCAAAAATATCAATGTGAAATTCCCGCTCGGGACGCTGACGCTCGTCACGGGTGTCTCCGGCTCGGGCAAGTCGACGCTCGTCAACGAGATTCTCTATCGTGGGGTCGCCTCGCGGCTCTACCGCGCGAAGGGCAAGCCCGGCAAGCACAAGAAAATCAAGGGACTGGAGCACATCGACAAGGTCATCAATATCGACCAGCAGCCGATCGGGCGCACGCCGCGCTCGAATCCCGCGACCTATACGGGCGTGTTCGATGCGATCCGTGACCTGTTCAGTCAGGTGAGTGAGTCGCGTATGCGCGGGTACAAGGCGGGGCGGTTCAGCTTTAACGTGAAGGGCGGACGCTGCGAGGCGTGCCGCGGGGACGGTATTTTGAAAATCGAGATGCAGTTCCTCCCCGATGTCTATGTCCCCTGTGAGGTCTGCAAGGGCGCACGGTACAACCGCGAGACGCTTGAGGTACACTATAAGGGCAAGACCATCGCCGAGGTGCTCGACATGACGATCGACGAGGCGGTGGACTTCTTTCAGAACGTGCCGCGCATCGCACGCAAGCTCGAGATCATCCGCGATGTGGGACTGGGCTACATCCGTCTCGGACAGCCCGCGACGACCCTCTCGGGCGGTGAGGCGCAGCGTGTGAAGCTCGCGACGGAGCTGTCGAAGCGCAGCACGGGCAAGACGCTCTACATCCTCGATGAGCCGACGACGGGACTCCATGCGGCGGACATTCACAAGCTGCTCGTGATATTGCAGCGTCTTGTGGATGGCGGCGACACGGTCGTCGTCATTGAGCACAACCTCGATGTCATCAAGGCGGCGGACTATGTCATCGACCTCGGCCCCGAGGGCGGCGTGCGCGGCGGGACGATTGTCGCGCAAGGAACACCGGAGCAGATTGTTAAAGTGCCTGAGTCTTATACAGGACAATTTTTGAAGCCGCTGCTGGAAGAGAAACATTCCTAACCCCATGCCTCCCCTGCCGCAGCGGGGGAGGGGGACCATGCGGAGCATGGTGGAAGGGGCGCCTTGGACGGCATATGCTTCTCTATCGAAAGAAAGCCGTATGCGCCCCTACCGTCACCCAATCCATAAATGAACTGAAAAAGAAGGTAATGTAATGCTGATTCTAGGGCAGATGATCGTATTCTTTCTGATGATCTTTGCGGGGGCGCTCGCGCGCCGCTACAACATCATCATTCCGAACAATCAGGAGCAGTTTTCCTCCCTGATTGTCAACATTGCGTGTCCGTGCCTCATCATCTCGGCAGCGATGCACGCAGAGGAGCACATGGGTCTTGAACAGGTCATCGAGACGTATACTGCATATGCTGTTCTTCTCGCGATGATGTGTATCGCCGGCTTCCTGCTGCCGCTGATCCTGCGCTATCGCGGACGTCTGCGCGGCGCGGTGAATCTCTCATTCTGGTTCAACAATTCCCTCTTTATGGGGCTGCCGCTCGTGCAGGGGGTATACGGCGATCAGGCGGTCGTCTACATGACACTCTTCTTCATCCCTGTGAATCTGCTCTTTTTCGTGTACGGCGTTTCCTCCATCAGCATCCACAAGCGTCGCGGGCGTGAGATGTTCCGTATGCTGCTGAATCCCGGCATCATCGCGTCGCTGATTGCGTGCGTGATTTACTTTGCCGAGATTCCGACAAACCCATTGCTCATGCAGGCGTTTACTATGATCGGGGCGATGACCGCACCTCTGGCGATGATGATGATCGGTGCCTCGCTCAAGGACATCCATATGCGTCATATGTTGACCGACCGCAAACTGCTCGTCTATACTTTCCTCAAGGCGGTT
>CAUVFG010000188.1:0-3163 GCA_963551125.1 uncultured Selenomonas sp.
AAAGCCTATCTCTTTGGTTCGTATGCGCGCGGCAATGCCACCGAAAACAGCGACGTCGACCTGCGCATCGAAGGAGATATAACGAGTTTTTTCATGCTGGGCGGTATCTATTCCGACCTGGAAGATGCCCTTGGCACGGAGCTTGATCTTCTCAGTGACCTTCCCGACTCCGAGCCGTTCAGGGCAAATCTCAAACGAGATGAGGTATTGCTTTATGAACGATAGAGACAGACGAATCATCGATCATATCCTCCGGCATTGCGAGGAAATCAGAGACACCATAAGAAGGTTTGATTCTTCCATAAAAAACTTCAAGCGCGATCATGTTTTTTATAATGCGTGTTCGATGGCACTCTTTCAAATCGGAGAACTTTCCAAGCGCGTGTCAGAGGACTTCAAAAGGACCCACACAGAATTGCCTTGGTCTGAGATGCGTGGTATGAGGAATCTCTTTGCACATGAGTACGAATCTGTAAACAAGAATTTGCTCTGGGAAACCATAACAAAGGATATCCCGACACTCTATCAGCAGCTGCAGAAAATACAAGAATAGGCATAGGAAACGCCGCCCACGTACATAGCGGGGCGGCGTTTTCGTTTTAGCCCTTGTCCGACTCCGCGTTGTAGACATCCTTGAGCAGGGTCTCCTTGCGCAGACTGCGGCATTCACACGCGCTCTCCTCGGCGGGGACGCTGCGGATGGTGGCGAGCAGGATGTCGCCGATCATGGGCGCATCGTCATAGAAAATCTGTGAGAGCGTATCGTGCGACCACGGGCGGATGCCCTCGCCGTAGTTGACGACGAAGTACAGCCCCGCATAGCACGCGCCGATCTCGCGCGCGAGATAGACCTCGGGCGCGAGGCTCTGCCCCACGATGTCCGCGTGCCCTTTCAGCATGGCAATCTCGGCAGGGCTCTCGAAATGCCGCCCATCCGTGACGGCGTAGATGCCGCGGTCGAAGATGCGCCCCGTATAGCGTTTCTTTGTCTCCGCAACGAGCGTCCTGCGCAGTTCCGAACAGAGCGCGTCCCGCATCACGAGCAGATAGCGTCCGTCGAGCATGACATCCTTGCGTACGGAGAGGTCAAGATAGTCGTCGGGGATAAGGAAGTCACGCGGGTCGAGCAGAGGGTTCACCGTCCCGACGCCGCCCTCGGAGAGGATGCGCCGCACACCCGCCTCCCGCAGCACCCAGAACACCTGCCGCGACGCATCCGCGCGCGTCACGCCGCTGCGCCAGCCGTGCATACGGCACGTCAGCACGCACCGCCCCGCGACGGAAAACAGACGAAACGCAGGGCTTTCGCCATAGGGCGTTGCAAAGTGCAGCCCATCTGCGAGGATCTCGACATCCTCCGCCATGCTTGCGCGCGGGAAGTCGCTTGAGAGCGTCCCCGAGCCGCCGATGATGGCATATCCCGCCGCAGGAACCTGTTGCTCTGCCATGCTAAAACCTCCGTATCACGCGATAGCGCGTGTCACGCTGCGCAGGCATCCTGCCCGCACCGCGTATCAGATCAATCATCTTCTTAATCGACATATTGTACCGCGTTCCCGCCGCACGCACGACATTCTCCTCAAGCATGATGCTCCCGAGGTCGTCCGCGCCGAAGCCGAGCGTCAGCTGTCCGATGCGCTCCCCCTGCGTCACCCACGACCCCTGTATGTGTGCGACATTGTCCATGTAAAGACGCGTAACAGCAAGCGTCCGCATATAGTCCCAGCTCGAAGTCTTTTCCCCGCCGAGCGCGGTATTGCCCGGCTGAAACGTCCATGTGATGAACGCGCGGAAGCCGCCCGTCTCCTCCTGCAAACGGCGGATGTGCTCCATGTGCTCCACGCGCTCCACCATCGTCTCGCCGAAGCCGATCACCATCGTCGCCGTCGACTCCATCCCAATCTTGTGCGCCGTCCGCATCACACGCAGCCAATCCTCGGTCATGATCTTTTTCGGTGCGATGAGCCTCCGCACGCGGTCGACGAGGATCTCCGCCCCGCCGCCGGGGAGCGAGGCAAGCCCCGCATCCTGCAGCCGCCGCAGCGTGTCCTCAATCGTAATGCCCTCCTTTTCGGCAAAGTACAGAATCTCCGTCGCCGTAAAGGAGTGGATCACGATGGAGGGATAGCGCTCACGGATCGCACGCAGCATATTCTCATAGTAGGAAAGCGGCAGGTCGGGATGAATGCCGCCCTGGATCATGACCTGTGTGCCGCCCGCCGCCGCCGTCTCGCCGACCTTTGCGAGAATCTCCTCCATCGGCAGGAGGTAGCCGTCCTCCGCACCCACCTTCGTATAGAACGCACAGAAACGGCATTCGTTCACACAGATATTCGTGTAGTTGATGTTGCGGTCGACGATGAACGTCACCGTATCGCCGAACCGCCGCCGCCGCTCCGCATCCGCCGCGCGTCCGAGGTCGATGGGGTCGCCGTGCGTAAGGAGGTCTGCCGCCTCCCGCTTCGAGATTCTCATGCGCCCTCCCCCGCCGCAATCGGCTGATAAAATGTGTCGCGCTCCACAGGCACATAGCCCGCCTCGCGAATCATCGCGTCCAGTTCGCGCCGCGTGATGCCCGTCTGTGTCTGCGCTCCCGCCGCGTGGATGATCTTCTCCTCGCCGATCGTGCCGTCGAGATCGTCCGCACCAAAACCGAGCGCAAGCTGCGCGATGGGCTGCGTCAGCATGACCCAGAACGCCTTGAAATGCGCCACATTGTCGAGGACAAGGCGTGAGAGTGCGAGCATCTTCATATCCTCCCACGAGCCGACGCGCATGAGTTTCTTCTCTGCACCGAGAGCCGTGTTCTCGGGATGGAACGGAAAGAGCATGAACGCCTGAAAGCCGCCCGTCTCATCCTGCAGCTCGCGCAGAAGGAGCAGGTGGTCGATGCGCTCCTCCACCGTCTCGATGTGCCCGTACATCATGGACGCATTCGTGCGGATGCCGAGTGCGTGCGCCGTACGCATACAACCCAGCCACTCGGCACGCGTTGCCTTGTTCGGGCAGATGACGGCACGCACGCGGTCGGACAGGATCTCCGCGCCGCCGCCGGGGAGGGACGACAGCCCTGCCTCCTGCAGTGTGCGCAGGATGTCGCGGACAGAAGTCCCCTCCGTCTTTGCAAAGTTCACAACCTCCACGGGCGTGAACGCCTTGATAT
>CAUVFG010000189.1:0-3142 GCA_963551125.1 uncultured Selenomonas sp.
CCCATCAGATGCAGCACAATGAAGTTGTTCACATTCGGGTCAATACGCGTGAGGTACGGCAGCAGCTCCTCATCATACTTTGTCGTAAAGGTGTAGGAGTCGTCCGTCCACTCCGCCACGTCCGCCGTCTTTGCAACCATCGTGATCGCACTGTCGAACTGCCCATATCGCCCCTGATTGCTGAACCAATAGGTGTGATAGCCGACCTTTTTCGCCACATCGAGCAGCGATGCCGACTCGAAGAACTCCTTGTTGTTGTACTGGCTCTTCTCTGTCAGGGCACGCTCCAGAACAGGCACGGTCTGTGTCCAACAGGAATAGGTGTGCGGATAGACAAGGAAGCCCTCACGCTCCGCCGCCATCTGCTCCATCCACGGCGTATTCTCATACGGGAAGGAGGGCGTGTAGTAGTGCATATAGTTCCGCGACGCGGACTCACCAATGACGAAGATCACCGTCCCCGGCGCACGCGTCGCGAGGGTATTCTCCGTATCGATGATGAGCGACGCATACCTCTCATCCTGATGAAGTCCGTACGACTGCGTCTCTTCAACATACGTCGTCACGTCCTTGTAAAGCCCTGCAATCGAGCACTCCGGGATGAGGACGATATGTACCCCCGCCGCGACAATCATGACGAGGAAAAGACTACCCATACGCGAGCCCTCTGCGCTCGGGTAGATACGTCGTGCAAATATAAGATAGCTGCGGTACGAGAGATAGACAAGGATCAGCAGGAGGAGAATGACGAGCACGGCGGGCAGAACCCCCACCGTCGACTCGATGTAGTCCCCTGCCTCGTGCCAATTCGTCAGGTAGAGTGCCATGAGCGAGGCGGGGCTCAGCGCGTGCCAGACCGTCATATAGTAGGCGATCTGCGTCAGCGGGACGAGTGACATAAAAAAGCCGAGCACCGCGAGCAGCGCCGCCGTCAGGCGTTTGTGTCCGAGGTGGAAGAGTACGCCGCCGAGCGCGGCAAGCACGAGGATATGCGCCGTCCCGATGAGGAAGTCAAAGAAGATCAGCGAGCGATACCAGTCCCGCCCGTACGTCCACGCGTAGAGAAGGGGAAATGTCAGACACCAAAGCAGCCCCGGCACCATCGCTCCGATCATGCCGCGCGAGAAGAGCGGTACGCCCGTCCCATACTGCATAAGCATGAGTACGCCGAGGACGGGGAGCAGTGCGGGGAGAAAATACTCCGCGCCCATGTCCTGTCCCATATTGATATAACACGCGACAAGCGTCAGGAAATACGCCCCCGCCGCCGCCGCATAGCGGATCCACTCATTCATCCGTTCCGTCGAAAGGTTCATCGTTTACTGCACTACTCCATGATAAAAATTTCGAGATCCTGCCGCCCAAACATCAGCGCCTCTGCGTGCGTGTCAAACGCGACATCTATACGTTGTCCATGAATAGAACTGCCAATGTCCTCTGCAACCGCCTCCCCATAGCCCGGGATAAAGACGCGCGTGCCGAGCGGGATGACCGACGGATCGACCGCGATCACGCCGCGCCGCACCAACGTTCCCGTCGCCGTGCGGTTGCCGGTGCCGGGGTCATGTGCGCTGTACGCCGTCGCGGACACATAGAGCGCACGTCCTCCGCCGCGGCTGACCTCATGCGGACGCTCCTCCCGAATCCCGAGAGCCACGGGATCGAATTCTGCGCCGCCCGAGAGTACACGGTAGGTCGCCGCACCGCAGATGCCATCCACCGTAAGACCATGCTCCTTCTGGCACGCCTCAATCGCCGCCCGTGTCAGAGATCCTGCGACCCCATCTGCCGCGCCCTCAAGATAGCCGCCCTTGATGAGCAACTCCTGTACGTGCTGCACCACCGCGCCGCGCATGCCCTCCTCCACGCGGATATACGCCGCCTCGGCGGGCGCAGTGACGGCAAGCGGCGCAGTGACGGCAAGTGCCGTCCCGACGGAAAGCGCACTGCGAAATCGCCGCAGTTCCCTGTGCCGCCGCACCCCCTGCATGATTTTTCTTGCCGCCAAAAGGAGTTTCCGTATCTTCATTCCATCGCGCTCCCTTCACTTCATCTCTCTCCCCTGCGCCAACAATGCGTGGCGCGCGTCCGCCGCCATACCGTAGCATTTGCGCCCTTTACTTTCGGAAGCACTGATAAATTCAGCACTACCATCTTAGCGCATCTTTTTTGCCCGCTTTTCGTTAGCAAATCCTCCACATAGCTCTGGCTATGCGTCCGGTTTGCTGCCTCAATCGGACGAAAAAATCTACGCCAATCTGGCAGACTTCATTTTATCAGCGATTCCTTTCATATAGATAGAAATATTTTACTATAAAGCAGGAGTCACGTCAAACGCGTGCGAGCCCAATCTCGGGTGCACGCACAATCAGACCGTCCTCCGCCGCATATTCGTAGAATAGCCGCAGCCCCGCGAGCGTCGCCGCGTCCAGCTGCCAGACCACCGCACTGCCGAGATACTCCTGCAGCTCGGTGCGCGTAAAGCGCCCGTCTGCGAGCACCTCCGTAATCGCCGCCTCCTTCACACGGTTCCAGCTGCGAAACGCCGCCGCAATTCGCGCGTGTACCATGCGCAGCTCCTCGGGGTGCGCCGACGCAAACGCACGCGCCGCCGCCCAGATGCCGAACACCATGCGTGCGCCCGTCATGCGCTTCCACTCGCATGCGAGATCGTAGATATAGATCCCCTCGGGCGGGTGATGATAGAGCTCCAAGGCATCGTCCCCGATGAAGAGCGCTGCCGCCGCCCCCTCGGGTACGGGATCGGACGGCACGAGTGCACGCGTCTCGTACTGCGGCGCGGCATCGTACGCACGGCGCAGAATAATCTTTAGGAGGGCGTGCGAGGACGCGGATTTATCCGAGAGCAGGACGCGCGCATTTCCAATCTTCTCCGCAGGAATGCGGCTGACGAGCAGCACACTCCGCACATCGCCGTCCGAGGCAATGCATACGTCGGGGAGGACGAGGAGATCATCCGCATGCCGCGCATATGTGATCGAGGAGACCCCCGACACATCCAGATTTTTCGCCTCGAGCCGCCCGTTCAGCTGCGCGGGCGAAGCGCGCAGGATGTCCAGCCCCTGTGCCGCCCCGTGCGCGAGCGCATACGTCAGCGGCAGCACATTCAAAAACGCAATAT
>CAUVFG010000190.1:0-3140 GCA_963551125.1 uncultured Selenomonas sp.
ACGCAAACCCCGTCGCAATGAGGAGACTCAGGATGAACGCCTCCGCGCTCTTGATAAGCCCCGATATCGTTTCCTGACTGAACATATCGCGAATCGAATTCATCAGCGCCAACCCCGGGATTACAGGCATGATATTGCCCATATTGATTGCCGCAGGATGGATGTCCATGCCAATCCACATGAACGAATTCGCAAGGATTCCCCCGACAAAGCTGAGCAGGACGAGCGCAAAGTACGGATTCAGCTTCGTCTGTCCAAGGAGATGCTGCACGAGGCGCAGGAGCACGCCGACGAGTCCGGCGCAGATTGCATCCTCCAGCCGCCCACCGAAGAAGGCGGAAAAGCTCGCGGCGATCAGCGCCCAGTAGAATAGGGACGCTTTGAGGGAGATGGTCTCCATCGTATCGATCTCCCGAATGCGCGCCTTGATCTCATCCGAGGTCATCGGGTTCGCGCAGATCTCACGCGAGAGCTGATTCAGAGCCTTGAGGCGCTGAAAGTCGAAGTCCTGCCCCGGGACGCGCCGCATCTGCGTAAGGACGCCAATATCGTTTCCGCGCAGCGTCACAATGATGCTGGATGTAATGACCATCACGTCCACATGGCGCACCCCATAGGCGCGGCAGATGAAGTTGATCGTGCGCTCGACGCGGCTGACCTCCGCCCCCGCAACGAGCATGCGCTGTCCAATGTCGATTGCGCGCTCGAGAATGTTGTTGATGTTGATTCTTGCTGCATCGTTTATCATAATGAGATAGTTATAGCATGACTTGGTGGTCTTGTCACGTCTTTTCACAGAAAAACAGCAGAGCCCCGCACCGAGACTCTGCTGTCATATTCTTTTGAAGATTACTCAACCGTAACGGACTTCGCAAGATTGCGTGGCTTGTCCACGTCGCAGCCGCGCGTGATCGCCGCATAGTAGGCGAGCAGCTGCAGCGGGATGACGGAGAGGATCGGCATGATGAACTCATCCGATGCCGGCACGTGCATGACGTGATCGACGTATTTCTCAAGCTCCGTGTCGCCCTCAGCCGCAATTCCGATGACGACCGCATCGCGCGCCTTGACCTCCTTGATGTTGGAGAGCGTCTTCTCGTAGACATTGCGCTGCGTTGCAAGCGCAATGACGGGCACGCCCTCGACGATCAGCGCAAGTGTGCCATGCTTAAGCTCGCCTGCCGCATACGCCTCCGCATGGATGTAGGATATTTCCTTCAGTTTCAGCGCCCCCTCAAGAGAGACGTCGTAGTCCAGACCGCGCCCGATGTAGAAGACATCCTCGTTGAAGCCGTATTGCTTTGCAAAGGTCTTGATCGGGTCGACGTCGGAGAGGATCTCCGAGACCTGCGCGGGAATCTCCTGCAGCTGCGCAACGAGGTCTGCCGTGCGCTCCGCCGGAATCTTCCCCTTGATCTCCGCCATGTAGAGCGCAAGCATGAAGAAGAGCACGAGCTGGGTCGTATATGCCTTCGTCGAGGCGACCGCAATCTCAGGACCCGCCCATGTATAGACGACCTGATCCGCCTCGCGGGCAATCGAGGAGCCGACCACATTCGTAATCGCAAGTGTCTTTGCCCCGCGCCGCTTCGACTCCTTCAGCGCGGCGAGCGTATCGCTCGTCTCCCCCGACTGGGAGACCACAATGAGGAGCGTATGCTCATCGACAATCGGGTCACGATAGCGGAACTCCGAGGCAACATCGACCTCAACGAGAACGCGCGCCAACTTCTCAATGTAGTATTTGCCCACGAGCCCCGCATGGTACGCCGTACCGCACGCAACAATGTAGATCTTGTTGAAGGAATTCAAATAGTCCGCATCCCATGCGAGTTCGTCAAAGGTGACGGCTTTTTTATCCGCTGTGATACGCTGACTCATCGTGTCACGCACGGCCTTCGGCTGCTCATTGATCTCCTTCAGCATGAAGTGCTCGTAGCCGCCCTTTTCCGCCGCCTCGGCATTCCAAGTCACCTCAAACACCTTCTTCGGAACGACGGCGCCGAGATGGTTCGTCACCTCGACCGCGTCCTTTCGGACAATCGCCACCTCTCCATCCGCCAGAATATAGGTGTGGCGCGTTTTGGAAATAATGGCGGGAATGTCGGAGGCGATGAAGTTCTCACCCTCGCCGAGTCCGATGATAAGCGGATTGTCCTGCTTTGTGCAGATGAGCATATCCGGGTGCTTCCGGCTCATGAACGCGAGCGCGTACGAGCCTTCGATCCGCTCGAGTACCGTGCGCACGGCGGCGACGAAGTCCCCGCGGTAGACCTCCTCCAAGAGGTGAACGACGACCTCGGTATCCGTCTCGGACTTGAAGACATGCCCCTTTGCAATGAGCTCTTCCTTCAGCGAGAGATAGTTCTCGATGATGCCGTTGTGCACAATGGCAAAGTCGCCGTGACAGTCCGTATGCGGATGCGAATTCACATCCGACGGACGCCCGTGCGTCGCCCAGCGCGTATGTCCGATACCAAGGCAGCCCTTCGGCATATTCCCCTTGATCTTGTCGCGCAGCGCGGCGAGACGGCCGACACTCTTTTCGACGCGAATCTCGCCGTCGTTGTAAACGGCAATGCCCGCCGAGTCATAGCCGCGATACTCGAGCTTCGACAGACCGTCGAGGAGGAACTCCGCCGCCTGACGATCCCCAACATAACCAACAATTCCACACATAAAAATACCTCCTGAACAATAACATATCGCTCAGGGATTTCACTCCATCTGCAGCTTTGTCCGCAGGGTCACCCCTGCGCTTTGACCGCAGACTCTCGACAGAGCGTGCCGGAAGGCATCCGCTGACGGCTCGACAACCTTCTCCTCGTCCTCTGAAACAGTATATGTTCCAGAGCCAGCGCTAAGAAAAAATCTTTTTTGTAAAAGAAATCCCTATGTATCGTAGGATACATAGGGTCATTCTATCCGATATTGTACGAGAAGTCAATCATTTACATAGTGGCTGAAACTGCCGATCACGAGCTGCGGGAACTCTGCGTGAAGCGCGTCCATAAATGCCCGTGTGCCGACGGGTGCGCCGCCTGCCTCGGGCATCGTCTGCAAAAAAAGCGTCGGGTCGATGTTCAGATTCCGCATTTGTATCATCTGAACGGGCAGTGCACGGAAGAAGTCCTGCCATG
>CAUVFG010000191.1:0-3114 GCA_963551125.1 uncultured Selenomonas sp.
GAAAGCTAGATGTTTCAAGGCTTACAGTACGTTATTTATCTGCGAAGTTTGAGTTTAGGATTAAAGGAGGAGTTTACTATGTCATGGGTAAAAAACGGTCTACTGCTCGCGACGGGCGGCATCATCGGACTCTGTGTGGCTGCGGCGATTGAGGCGGACGATGATGGTGCAGAGCGCAGCTCTGAGGGACTGCGCGACGTGGATGGTATCGCCGTCCTCGGTGAGAAGCTGCGCCGCGAGGCAGAGTGGGCGATGGAGGAATGCACGAGCGATGAGGAGCGCGATGCTGTGTATGCCGAAATCAAGACATCCATCGGTGCTTTGCAGGAGAAACTTGCCGAGCGCGGCGCGGAGATTATCGCGGAACTGGAAGCGCAGTTCGCGGAGGAGGGAAAAGAGGAAGAGCGACTGTGTGAACAGCCTGTGCAGACAAAATGTGTTCAGAACATTCGAGAGGTGCTGGATGAGCTTGCGCAGTCTATGGATAAGACGCTGAAGGGCTTGCAGCCTGTGAAAGCGACGGTGTAGAGAGAACGCCGCATAGGGAATGTTTTCATTTCTGCGATAACGCTGCAAATACCTCTGAAATGGTGTATTATATTAGGAAGCACTGATAAATTCAGCCCTGTCATCTTGGTGTATCTTTTTCGCCCTCTCTTCGTCGACAAATCCTCCACATAGCCATTGCTATGCGTCCGGTTTGTCTCCTTGATCGAACAAAAAATCTACACCAATCTGACAGACTTCATTTTATCAGCGATTCCTATACATCTGATGGGGATCTGTATGATTTGGAAATAGATATGTAGAATCTAGGAGGACACCTATGGCACGATTCTATCCCGCATTCGTAGGAGATTTTCACGGGAGTGAGGGGGAGCGGTTGGCGTATCATGCGCTCGAGATGCTCGGGGATGACTATACGGTGTTTCACTCCTACTGCTGGCTCGGCGATGGTGTTCGGACGGCGGCGCAGGGGGAGGCGGACTTTCTCGTCCTCCACCCCCGTCATGGCATTCTCGCGATTGAGGTGAAGGCGGGCGGGATTGCCTACGAAGGCGGCGCATGGCAGCAGACGAACCGAAATACGGGTGAGACGCATGTGATCTACCCCTTTCAACAGGCGGAGAACAGCTGTCGGCGCGTGCTTGCGGAGCTGCGCCGAAGAGTGCCGCAGAATGTTCCGCTCGTAGGAAAGGCGGTCTGGTTCACGTCGGTTCAGATTCCGCAGGGGAAGCCGCTCCCGCTTGAGTCGCCGCGTGACATCATCCTCGATGCGGACGATCTGCGCGATCCGAAGGAGATGTTGGAGCATATATACGCGTATTGGCGCAGAATACTTCACATTCCGGAGCGCACACAGTCGCCGGCGGAGTTTCAGCAGGTCATTCGCATCCTGCAGCCCGTGTTCCGTATCGTGGAGACGCTTTCCTCTGTGTCGGCGGCGGTGGAGCAGTCGACGGCACGTCTGACGAACGCGCAGTTTGCCCTGCTTGAGTATCTGCGCGATCAGCGCACGGCGGCGATTCATGGAGCGGCTGGGACGGGCAAGAGTCTGCTCGCGGCGGAGAAGGCGCGGATGCTCGCCCGCGAGGGGCAGAAGGTGCTCTATCTCTGCTTCAATGAGTTTCTGCTCGAGCGTCTCCGCTCCTGTCGTTGGGATAAGAATATCACGATTCATAACGAGCGCACGCTTGCGGAGGAGCTGATGACGGGGCGGGAGCTTCGCATTGAGACGGTGCTGCGGGAGTTCGAAGATTTTTTCCAAAACGAATACGATGGGACGGAGTGGGCATATCCCAACATCATTGTCGATGAGGCGCAGGATTTCCCGAGTGCGCTTCTGGAACAGTTCGCGATGCTTGCCGAGCTTTATGACGGGGCATTCTATCTCTTCTATGACCGCGGGCAGACGATCCTTTCCCGCCGTGTCGAAGGACAGGTACTGCAGATGGCACCGGCATGGATTGACGCGCATATGGACTGCCGTCTCGTGCTCTACCGCAACTGCCGCAATACGGCGGAGATCGGGCGGACGGTGGGGAGCTTCATCGAGCGCAGACACAGGAACTACCTGAGCGATGTTCACGGCAAGCGCCCGTGTGCGGTATTCGTCTCCCAAACGGAGGCGCTTGCACAGGCGGCGGCTGACTTTGTGCGCCGTATGCGCAGCGCGGAGAGATTGGAGCTGAGGGATATTGTGATCCTCACGGTATCGACGCTCGTAAAATCTGTGCTCGGCTCTCTAACCGAGCTCGCGGGGATTCCCGTTTCGTACAAGCCGGAGGAGGGAAAACTCTGGTTCACAACGGTGCGCCGCTACAAGGGGCTTGAGTCGAAAGCCGTTCTCCTCGTGGATGTGTGCGTATCCAGGCTCACCGATTCGACCAGTCAACGCCTCATCTATGTGGGAAGTTCAAGGGCGACTGCGTATCTTGAGACGCTTTTCCTCAATGATGTTGCCAAAGAGGAATATCCTGCGCTGACGGCGCAGCTTGGCGAGGAGGTTGCACCCACCCCACAGGGGATTGCAAGTTGGCTCGGAATGGAGTGCAGAGCGAATGGATGAACGACTTCTTGCCGCACTTGCGTCATACATTGATGCACATTACGAAGCAGAGCGCAAAACGCGGCATCTGCGCATGGAGGACCTGCGTACATTTGCGGGGCCGCGCACGTCATCCATTGACCTCTTGGGGGCGATCAATGGTCTGCTCAAAAAGATGGAGGATTCCTTTTCGGAACATCTTCTCTATCTCATCGAGCGCACAGGGCGCAAGCCCTCCGAGATCTATACGAAGGCGGGCGTGACAAAGGCGCATTTCTCCAAGATTCGCACGGATAAGCACTACCATCCGACGAAGGAGACGGCGCTCGCCTTTGCGATTGCGCTGCATCTCTCGCTTGCGGATGCGCAGGATCTTCTGCGGCGTGCGGGCTATACGCTCTCGCACAGCAGCGAGAGCGACCTTATCGTTGAGTTCTTCATTGTGCATCGCAAATATAATGTCGATCAGGTGAATCTCTGCCTTGCTCATTATGGGCACAAGCCGCTCACCAATCGACGGGAAAGCGTGGATTCCGAGTAGAGCGTGAAAATGTAAAACTGCTGAG
>CAUVFG010000192.1:0-3111 GCA_963551125.1 uncultured Selenomonas sp.
TTGTCTGCGGGCACCTTGACTTCGCCGAGGGAATCATGTTCGATGCGATACTCCATTTGGATTGTCCTCCTTAAATTCATAGTAGAGAGAAAAATCTGCTAATAACAGTATAGCATAAAAAAATGAAAATGCGAATATTTATCTTGATATTTTCTGTAAAATTGATTGTGCAGTGATGCCGATGAGGATTCCGGTCAGAATGCCGACTGCACCGAGTACAGGCGCATAGACGAAGAGTGCCGTCGTCTCCAGAACTGCGGCGGCGACGAGCAGCTGCGCTATATTGTGCAGGAAGCCGCCCGCTGCGCTGATGCCGACGATGGAGAATTGCGTGCAGCGTTTCAGCAGTGCCATTGCGGCAAAGCTCGCCGCGCCGCCCGCGAGACTGTAGAGCATGGGGGCGAGCCCCCCGCCGAAAGCGGAGGCGAGGACGATGCGCAGTGTGAGCATGAGTGCTGCGTCACGTGTCGGCAGGAGATGGAGTGCGATGAGTGTAACGATGGCGGCGAGCCCGAGCTTTGCGCCGGGGACGGGCAGCGGGAGCGGCAGGAAGCCCTCGAGGATGAAGAGGATGAGCGAGAGCGCTGTGAGCAGCGCGATGCGTGTCGTGCGGCGTATCGTCATATCATTTCACTTCGATCAGGAGCTTGTGCGGCAGACAGGCGATTACATCGCCTTTTTTTGATGTCTTGCCCGTCTTGACGCAGACGAGGTCGGGGCAGTCCGCATCGACGACGGCGATGCTTTCATCCTCGACGCGGATTGTGTTCGCCCCATGCTCATCCGCGATGACGATGTCCTCCGTGCCTGTGTGCCCCGTGAGCGGGATGTCGTAGAGCTGCACGTTGTCCTGTGTGATAACGGCATGACGCATTTCTTTGTCCGTGCGTGTGAAAAAAAATATGGCACCGATCCCACAGAGGAGGAGCAGTGCACAGATGAGGGTGAGGTCGTTCTTCTTCATGGGAGCTCCCTGCCTTGACGAATGTTTTCAATAACAGTACAATAGATTCTATATTCCACGTCCGAGTTCACGCTGCCAGTAGGCGAGGTCGGGCTCATTCAGCGGCAGGTCGATGGTCTGGCCGTTGTCGTAGTAGAAGCGCACGCGGACGCTCGTCGCCTTGCGGATGGCGGGGAGACTGGCGCGCGGCAGCTCGACGAAGCATTTGTTTTCGTTCTTGTACGGGTTGTCCGTCCCCGGAACGGGGCGTGGCGTGTACTTGGTCGCGGCTTTCATCTCCCATGCGGCGCCGTCCGTGTAGAGGACGACGTCGGGCAGGAGTTTCGCCTCATCAAAGCGATAGTCCCGCAGCGTGAGGATCGCGCCCTCGAGCCGTCCCTCGCCCGTGTAGGATGCCTGAAAGTCGATGTGCGCGTACGCAGAGAGGCTGCGCGCCGTGCGATGGTCGATTTGGTAGGTGTAGGTGAGTCCGAAGATGCCGAGGAGAATGAGCAGCACGCCGATGAGGGTGATAAGCTGGCGAAAGATGTTCTGCACCGCGCGCCTCCTTTCAATGAGTTGTTTCGGGGTATTATAACACAGGGGGAAGCGCTTTGTCAGCAAATGATGGAAAAGGGAAATAGGAGGGGACGAAATGGCGGTAAAGCTGTTTGTATCGGATCTGGATGGGACGATGCTGCCGGACGGCAATGTGGTCTCGCCGGAGAATATTGCGGCGGTGCGCCGTGCAGTGGAGGCGGGCGTTGTCGTGACGATAGCGACGGGCCGCATGTTCGAGGCGGCGCTGCCCGTTGCTCGCGCGCTTGGTGTGGACGTGCCGATCATCTCGTACAACGGCGGACTCATCAAGAGCAGGGGCGGGCGCGTCTATGAGGAGCATACCATAGAGCCGAGCCTTGCCCATGACATCATTGCGTTCTGCAAGGAGCGCGATTGGTACATCCAGAGCTACAGCGGCGGCGTTCTGCGTTATGTCCGTGCGTGCGATGAGTCACGCTTCTACGAGAACTCACAGAAACTCACGGGCGAGGCGGTCGGCTGGGACGGCCTTTTTGCGCATGCGACGGGCAACTGCAAGCTGCTCCTTGTGACAAAGGGGCTTGACGTGACACTTGTGCGCGCAGAGGCGGTACTCTCTGCATTCGGCGACCGTGTGGATGTGACGCGCTCGGCGGACTGTCTCATCGAGATCGTGCCGAAGGGAATCTCGAAGGCATCGGCACTGAGGTCGCTTGCCGCAAAACTCGGCATCGCCATCGAGGAGACAATGGCGATCGGCGATGCGTACAACGACCTGCCCATGCTGAAGGCGGCGGGCAGGAGCATCGCAATGGGGAATGCGTTCCCCGAGGTCAAGGCGGTGACGGACTGCGAGACGCTCACGTGCGCGGAAAATGGTCTTGCGGCTGCAATCTATCACTATGTGCTCGGCATGGGGGCGGATGCGCCCATACCGATGACGAGGGGGTGAAATATGGCGATCAAACTCATTGCGCTCGATCTGGACGGGACACTCCTCACCTCGGATAAGACCGTCACGACGCGCACGAAGGACATTCTTGCACGCGCAATGTCGCGCGGCGTCACGGTGACGATTGCAACGGGGCGAATGCTGCGCTCGGCGCTCCACTTTACGCGCCTCATTGCCTCCGATGCCCCTGTTATCTGCTGCAATGGTGGCTACGTGGGGAAAGCCGAGGAGGAGCCTGTCTTTGCATGCTATTTCGACCCCATGCTCACGCGGGAGTTTCTGACCTTTGCATACACACGAAACTGGTACGTGAACTGGTACAGCGGCATGGAGATCTACGCGCCCGAGTATCGTGAGGAATACTTTACCGCCTACCGCACGACGGCGCATTTCAAGGTGAACGGCGTCGGCGGCGACTACCTGCGCTATACGGAGAATGTGCCGCAGTTTGTCCTGCGCGAGATGGATACGGGCATCGGCTCCTATGTTCGTGCGGTGCAGGAGCGCTTTGGCGATCAGCTTGTGCCGCAGCAGAATACGGGCACGAGCGTCGACATCAATCCGCCGGGTGTGAACAAGGCAGTCGGTGTACAGGCTCTCGCGGATGCGATGGGGCTGACCCTCGACGAGGTCATGGTCGCGGGCGACGCGGACAACGACTTCGAGATGCTCGAGA
>CAUVFG010000193.1:0-3095 GCA_963551125.1 uncultured Selenomonas sp.
TGTGGGGTTTACCCAAGCCGGCCGGTCACCCGACCGCTGGTGCGCTCTTACCGCACCTTTCCACCCTTACCGATCACTCGGCGGTCTAAATTTCTATGGCACTATCCCTAAGGTCACCCTCGCTGGACGTTATCCAGCACACTGCCCTGTGGAGCTCGGACTTTCCTCGCCCACGCAAATGGACGCGATTGTCTCGGTTTCTCAAACCAACGCGACGATTATACCACATATGGGGTGCAGGTGTCAAAAATCCCCCTAACCCTTGTGATATATGGGATAAGCACAATCTTTACGAACAGAAATCCATTTTTGTGAGAAATTTTTTTCATAATGGTATTCTTATTCCCATGCTTTTCCAATAATTTCCTCAATGTTGGAAAAATTATTTTCATGCAGATAGCGCCCCAAACCGTCGCAGATCTTCATTGTAACGGCAGGGTCGATAAAGTTCGCCGTCCCAACCGCCACGGCAGACGCGCCCGCGAGGAAGAACTCGACGGCATCCTGCCACGAGGAAATGCCGCCCATCCCGATGACGGGCACGTGAACGACATGTGCCACATCCCAGACCATGCGCACGGCGACGGGCTTCACGGCAGGCCCCGAGAGACCGCCCGTGCGGTTGCCGAGCACGGGACACCGACGTTCGATATCGATCTGCATCCCGATGAGCGTGTTGATGAGCGAGATCGCATCCGCACCCGCCTCCTCGACAGCAAGCGCCATCTCCGTAATGCTCGTGACATTCGGCGAGAGCTTTGCGATAACAGGCTTCTCCGACGCAGCGGCAACGGCGCGCACGACTGCGGCGGCAGCACGCGGATCGGTACCGAAGACAATGCCGCCCTCCTTGACATTCGGGCAGGAGATATTGATCTCGAGTGCGGCAACACCCGCGACGTTGAGCCGCGCGGCGAGCGCCGCATAGTCCTCCACAGAACTGCCAGAGATGTTGACGATAACGTTCATCCCATACGGCTGTATGCGCGGCAGAATCTCCGTCAGGAAGTGCTCCACACCCGGATTTTCAAGGCCGATGCAGTTCAGCATCCCCTGCGGCGTCTCCGCGATGCGCACGCCGTCATTGCCGCGCCGAGGGACGAGCGTCGTGCCCTTGACCATCACACCGCCGAGCCGCGCGAGATCGACGAAGTCCGCGAACTCCTCACCAAAGCCGAACGTGCCCGATGCCGTGAGAACCGGCGTCCGCATATCGATCCCTGCGATATTCGTACGCAGAAGTTCGTCATAAGGATAGCTCTGTGCATTATGAGGCATAGTACACCTCCCCCGCAGGAAAGACGGGGCCGTCCTTGCAGACCTTGCGCCGTCCGCTCTTCGTATCCACGGCACAGGAGAGACAGGCGCCGAGACCGCACGCCATGCGCTTTTCGAGCGACACCTCGCAGGGAATCTCATGCTCCGCCGCAATCGCGGCAACGCGTTCCATCATCACGGGCGGGCCGCAGACGGCAACGCCGTCATAGTCCCCGCCCTGCAGCAGTTTCGGCAGGAGCGCCGTCACAAAGCCCTGCGTGCCATACGAACCGTCGTCTGTCGTGACAAAGCATTCACGCACATGAGGGCGGTAGATCGCCTCCCAGAAGACCTCCTCCTTCGTGCGCCCGCCCATCAGGACGGAGACATTCGGATGCTCTGCCGCGAAGAAGAGCAGCGGCGTGAGTCCCATGCCGCCGCCGACGAGCAGCGGATGCCGCAGCTCGGTCGTAAAGCCGCGCCCGAGGGGTCCAAGAACGGAGACAGAGCCGCCCGTCTCCGCGCCCGCAAGAGCGTCGGTGCCGCTGCCCACCTGTCGGTAGATGAGGCGAATCCGGCCCTCCGCACGAGAGACCTCTGCAATGCCGAGCGGGCGGCGCAAATATCCGCCGCGCAGGGGCACGGAGACCTGCACGAATTGCCCCGGCAGAGCCGTTCGTGCGATCATGGGGGAGTCGAGCGTCAGAATATCGACACCTGCAATCGGCGCTTCATGCGAAAGGATGCGTGCCTCTTCGATTACCTTAGGCAAGGTCATCCCCTCCGCCGACATAGTCCTGTATTGCCAGCGCATAGACGAGGCGCCTATTCCGCATGAATTCGAGCACGCGCAGCACCTCCCACGCCGTATCGAGCGATGTGAGACAGGCGATGCCGTGCTCCACCGTTGCGCGGCGGATCTTGAAGCCGTCGCGCGCGGAGTGCTTGCCCTGCGTCAGCGTATTGATGACCATATTGATCTTGCCGCTCTTAATCATCTCGATGATGTCCGAGCTGCGCTCATGCACCTTGCCGACGACCTCGACATCGATGCCGAGCGAGGCAATCGCCTTTGCCGTGCCCTCCGTCGCCACAATGTCGAAGTTGAACTCGGAGAACGCCTTTGCCAGCTGCTTGAGCTCTTCCTTATCCTTGTTCGCAACCGTGAAGAGGAGGCACCCCTTCGTCGGGATGTTCAGCCCCGAGCCGACAATCGCCTTGTAGAGGGCGCGCGCGTAGTGGTAGTCGAGTCCCATGACCTCGCCCGTCGACTTCATCTCAGGGCCGAGAGAGATGTCGACATCCGTCATCTTTGCAAACGAGAAGACGGGTGCCTTGACCGCAACATAGGGACGCGGCGGAATCAGCCCGGAGTGGAAGCCGAGTTCCTTCAGCGCCCCCCCCATGGCGACCTGCGTTGCAACGCCCACCATATTGACGTTCGTAATCTTCGAGAGGAATGGCACCGTACGGCTCGAACGCGGATTGACCTCGATGATGAAGACCTCATCGCGCGCAACAACGAACTGGATGTTGAGCAGCCCCTTCACATGGAGGGCAACGGCAAGCCGTTTCGTGTAGTCGATGATGGTATAGATCACGCGCGCGGGAAGCGTCTGCGGCGGATAGACCGCAATGCTGTCCCCCGAGTGGATGCCCGCACGCTCGATATGCTCCATGATGCCGGGGATAACGACATCCACGCCGTCCGAGATGGCGTCGACCTCGACCTCTGTGCCCTGCATATAGCGGTCGACGAGCACGGGGTGATCCGGCGTCACCTTGACCGCGCGGCTCATATAGTCGCGCAGTTCCTCCTCGTTGTAGACGATCTCCAT
>CAUVFG010000194.1:0-3091 GCA_963551125.1 uncultured Selenomonas sp.
ATGAGCATGCGCCCCGACTTCCTCCCGACCGAATACTGCGACGAGCTGATGAAGCTGCAGACGGGCGCGCGCCCCCTCCCCTTCCCCGTCATCCTCTCCATCGTCGAGCAGGAGTACGAGCGTGAGTGGAACAAGGTCTTCCGCATGATCGACAGTACACCGCTCGGCTCTGCGAGTATCGCGCAGGCACACCGTGCACAGCTCACCTCGGGTGAGCAGGTCGTCATCAAGGTACAGCGCCCCGGCATCCACGAGATCATGCGCATGGATCTCACGCTTATGAAGCGCGCCGCCACCATTATCCGACTCGTCAACCGTGACAATGTGGTGGATTTTCGCACGCTCATGGACGAGATGTGGAACATCGCCAAGCAGGAGATGGATTTCCTCATCGAGGCAGGGCACATCGAGGAGTTCGCGCATTTGAACCGCGAGAATCCCTTTATCTCCTGGCCGCGCGTGCTGCGCGACCTCTCCACGCAGCACATCCTCGTCATGGAGTACATCGACGGCATCCCGCTTGACGATGCCGACGCCCTGCATGCGGCAGGCGTCAATGTCACGCAGATCGGGCGCCGCCTCGGCGAGAACTACGCCAAACAGATCATCGAGGACGGCTTCTTCCACGGCGACCCGCACCCTGGCAACATCCGCGTGCGTGGCGGCACGATTGTCTGGCTCGACCTCGGCATGATGGGACGCCTCAGCAACCGCGATCGCACGGCGCTGCGCCGTGCGATCCTCGCCCTTGCGACCCACGACACCTTTGAGATGAAGTCCGCCATCCTCGCGCTTGGCATTGTAAAGGGGCGCATCAACCACGCGCAGCTCTATCAGGACATCGACGTCATGATGGAGCAGTACGGTTCTCTCGATTTCAGCGATGTGCACATGGGCGTGCTGACGAATCAGATTCTCGGCATCCTGCGCATGCACCACATCGGCTGTCCGAGTGGTCTTGCCATGTTTGCGCGCGGAGTCATGACCGTCGAGATCGTCATGCGCCGCTGCGCGCCCGAGGTCAGCTTTCTCGAGATCTTTGCACGCAGCCTTTCGCTCGACATCGTGCAGGGCATGACGTGGCGCGAGGGGCTGACGAAGGCGCGGCAGGAGGGCATCATGCTCCTGCGCAAATCTATCCAGATTCCCGAGCAGCTCGCCGACCTCCTCAAGATGACAATGAGCGGACAGGCAAAGCTGAACATTGACCTCACAGGCTCGGAGGAACCCGTCCAACGCCTCGACAAGATGATCAACAAGCTCATCATCGCTCTCCTGTGCGCAGCCCTCCTCATTGCCTCGAGCACCATCTGCACGACGGATATGAAGCCCCAGATCGGCGGCATTCCGTTCCTCGGCATCCTCGGCTACCTCATTGCATTCATCCTAAGCCTCCGTCTCATCTGGAACATTCATAAGGGAGTGTAGAGTATGCGCGGTATACGCGGCGCCACGACGGTTGGGCGCAATAAAAAGGAAGAAATCTGGCAGGCGGCACAAGAGCTCATGGCGGAACTGCTGCGCGCGAACGCCATCGCTCCCGCCGACATCGGTGCGGCGATCTTCAGCGTGACCGACGACCTGACGGCGGCATTTCCGACGGCGGGTGTGCGGCGCATTGCAGGCTTCGACCTCGTTCCTCTGTTCGATGCGCGCCAATGCGCGATTGAGGACAGCCTCCCGCGCTGCATCCGCGTCCTCCTCCTCGTCAATACAGACACCGCACAGAGTGACATTCACCATGTCTATCTCCGTGCGGCGGCAAACCTCAGACCCGATCTTGAGGGATAAATTTGCGGAAAGCTCCATTATGAAAAAAATATTCCACCTCTTCGCCGCATTCGCCGTTCTGGGGACTTCCCTCCTCTCCGGCTGCGCCTTCATGCTGACGGGCGAAAACGGCGATCCATATACAGCGGACGACGTGATCGACATCGTGTCATCGGAGTTCGCCGCCTGCAAGCCTCATATTGTCCCCGTGACAACTCAAGTTGAAAAAGAAAAACCGTTCCAGCGCAATACATACGTCCTGTACGATGAGGCGAACGATTTCACCTTTTCCGCCAGAGCAGTTGTCCGCGGACCGACGCTCCCGCTCCCATGCGCCCAGCGGGATACGAACGCAGACTTTACCTATGCCGAGGGCTATGCCGCCCATCTGAACCCGCAGATCTGCGCAATGACAGAAACGTACGGTTTTCGCACCGCCACACGGGAGGAGTCTGCTGCATTGATCCAGTCGAAGATCAAACGTAAACAGGGCAATACAGAGCTTTCGCTCTTTGACGAGGGGGATTTTATCTTCGTTAGTGACGGCGCAACAGGTGCGGATATGGTGACAATCTGCAGGAACCTCTACGATATGTATAAGCCGGAAGGAGACGGCGTGATCCTCTCCAACCTATACGGGCGCAAGATCACATTCTGCTATCTGCCGCCCGGCGAAGAGGACTTGACCAAAGGCATCTTTATCCTATTCTTCACACTGGAAGGTCGGAACGACTGGGCGGCCACGCTGTCCGACAATCCCGGCTCCTCATCGAATGAAAAGGATGTCGCCGTTCTGGAAAAAAATCTCGGGCACTACTTCGAGCATTGTCTCCGTGAGGCAGCACATTCGCGTTAGAGTTTCTTCCATAATAAATATCCACCCGCATAGCGGGTGGTTTTTCATTTTCGGGCATAGCCCTTATGTAATTGGCGGCGTACAAGTACGCCTTTTATTGGCCTGCCAGCCATGCACAGATTACTTGCCACCCATAAATGGGTCTCTTGGGTCAAACAAGCTCAGTTGATCCTGCTCCCGATCCTTCTTCAGCTGGTCAGCTATGTACTCCTTAATCGCCTTGGTGTTCTTTCCTACGGTATCGACATAATACCCTTTGCACCAAAATTCTCGATTACGGTATGCAAACTTCATGTTCCCATACTTCTGGAATATCATTAAGCTACTCTTGCCCTTTAGGTATCCCATAAAGCTCGATATGCTGATCTTCGGCGGGATACTTAACAGCAGGTGGATATGATCCGGACAGATCTCCCCTTCAATGATCTCTACACCCTTCCACGCGCACAGCTTTCTTAGGATCTC
>CAUVFG010000195.1:0-3018 GCA_963551125.1 uncultured Selenomonas sp.
TTCGCTTCTGTTTCTTCGTCATGACTGCCTCCCCTTTTCTCGTTTAGGCCTCGAGCACAGCGTCCGGCTCGATGGTCTTGACGATCTTCTTGATCTCTGCGACGATTTCGTCGAAGCGTGCGTCGTCCGCGTCGAGTGTCATGCGTTCGCTGAGGAAGTTGACGCGTACCTTGTTCACACCCGCGACCTTTGCCGCCGCATCCTCGATCTCCTGAGCGCAGTGTGCGCAGTCGATGTCACGAATCTTGAATGCTTTTTTCATGAGTATCGTCTCCTTTATTAGGAAGCACTGATAAATTCAGCACCGTTATCTTGGGGTATCTTTTCCGCCCTCTCATCGTCGGCAAATCCTCCACAGAGCACCACTCTGCGTCCGGTTTGCCTCCTTGATAGGACAAAAAATCTACGCCAATCTAACGGACTTCATTTTATCAGTGATTCCTTATAACATATGAACAACTATTCATGTGTTGAGTATAAATGAAGATGGGGAGGATGTCAAGGATGTAGGAAGAATTTTGTTTTTATGTTATAATCTTTGTGCTGTCGCACCTCAAAATCTAGCGATAGGTGGAGGGAGGTGCAGGTTATGGCGGATATTTTCATATCTTTGGCGGTGGGTATCGTGGCGAGCTTGATAGCTGCGTGTATCTACGACCGTATCCGTTAGCGGCAGTATCTCTCTATGCTGTGCTGGAGCGGACTGACTACCCGTGAACGCACACGAAAAGCCCCCGCAGGTGACTAATCTGCGGGGGCTTTTGCGGTGCAGATGACGAAATATCATCTTCATATCTTTGTGTTCAAAGTATAACACATTTTGCAGAGTGTTTCAAGCCCTATACTATTACAGCTTAAACTTCGACGTGATGTCGTTGAGCTTCGCGGCAGTCTGTGCGAGGGACTCGGCGCTGTCGCTCACGTCGTGCAGGCTCGCGCTCTGCTCCTCGGAGGCGGCGGCGACGGTCTCGGCGTTTGCGCCTGTCTTCTCGGCGACGGCGCTGATGTTCTGCGCGTTGCCGACGACATCCTGCATATCGTTCGCCGTGTGGTCGACCGCCTGACTGATCTGCTCGATGTTCATGCGGACATCCTCGAGACGCTTCTGGATGGAGTCAAAGCTCTTCTCCGTCTCCATGGTGACTTCTTTGCTCGCCGCAACCTTTTCCTCGGCGTTAGAGATTGCTCCTGCGGCGACCTGGATGCTCTCGATCATCTGGGTGATGGTCTGCTCGATCTCGTTTGTGGCGGCAGAACTCTGCTCGGCAAGCTTGCGGACTTCCTCCGCTACGACGGCAAAGCCGCGTCCCGCCTCGCCCGCGCGCGCGGCCTCGATGGCGGCGTTGAGGGCGAGGAGGTTCGTCTGACCCGCGATTTCACGGATGGTGGTGACGACATTCTTGATGGCGTCGGAGCTCGTGACGAGCTTCTCTGAGACACGCGAGATCTCGGTCATGGAGTTGCTGACGGTATCGTTCTGCTGGACGAGCTCGTGAATGTACTTCATACCCTGGTTCGCATCGTCCACCGCGTCGCATGCGGTCTGGTTCGCATGAACACCGCTCGCGCTCATCTCCTCGGTGCGCGCGCTGACCTGCTCGATGGCATTCGAGATCTCGCTGATGCTGCTGTTGTTGTGCACGGCGTCGGATGCAACATCCGTGATCGTGTGCGCGATGCTCTCGGAGACCTGCATCTGTGACTGGACGGAGTTCGAGAGGTCGCTGCTTGCATTGGAGAGGCTGTCCGCCTCCGTCTGGATGGAGCGGACGATGTGGTGAAGCGCATCCTTCATCTCGAGCAGCTCGTTTGCCATATCGCCGATCTCGTCATTCCATGTTGCACGCGAGCCCTGGAAGGAGAGGTCGAGTTTGCCAAGCTTGCCGACTTCGCCGCGCAGTTTGACGAGACGACTGGCGAGACGGCGTGCGTACCATGTGGCGGCGACACCAATACCGATGATGCCGACAATGCTGATGACGAGCACAATGATAAAGATGTGATCGACGTTGTCGTTCAGTTTCTCAAGCTGCTGCTCCTGTACGGTGGTCTGAATCTCTGCCGCCTTGCTAAAGAGCGCGTCGATCTCGTCCGTCTTCTTGCGGAGTTCCGTGGCTGCTGCCGTCGCCGCCTTAATGTCGTTGCGCTGGTAGAGGGCGATGATGTTCTTCGTTTTCTCTGTATAGTCGTGCACTGCCTTGCGCAGCTCCTCACCGAGGCCCTTCGCCTCCGCGTTGACCGCATTGTCGGCAAAGACACCGATGAGTTCGTCTGCCTTCTTGAGCGCGTTCTCCGTATCCGTCGCACGGTTCGGGTCGCGTGTGATGATGTAGCCGCGCACCTCGCTCAGTCCCTGATGAAAGTCGTCCTCCGCCTCGAGCAGTGTAATGCTGTTCTTGACCGTCACGGAAAGCAGATGCTGATAATCTGCGCTCGTCGACTTGAATTCATAGAGAACGACGGCAAGCAGGACGATCATCAGTGCGATGACACTGCCGACCAGCCCCGTGAGCTGCAGCCCGATGGGCATTCGCTGTCCCATAGAGATTCCTCCTCATTTCTTTTCCCTCATCGTACCTCCGTTGCCACACAGGAGGGCGATCTTAAACCCTATATGTCACATATTTTGCACCCGATGAGAGCACTTGTCAATCATTTTTTTACAAAAATTTTTTTCACAAATACAGTCTTACCCTATTGCAATGCAGGGGAGAATGTGATAAATTTACACCCGTAAATTTCCTGTTTGCACGTTGCGTCGTACGTCCTGTTGTGGACGATGGGGACGGCGCACGGCATCTTTGGAACGATTAGCCGGCCTTGGTGAGGGGCACCTCGGGACTTGGTAGGGTGATTAGTGTCTGCACGACGGAATCGTTTCTATATAAAATCTGTGCATGGACGACCAAATGATAGGACAGGAAATCTGAGCCGGTGGATGCACCGGCTTTTCTTTTTGCCCGAAATACGGTAAAATACTAATGGAAACGATGCGATTTAACGATGGTAATAATATAG
>CAUVFG010000196.1:0-2996 GCA_963551125.1 uncultured Selenomonas sp.
GTTCACACAGATCTTCCATAGCCTCATCTCCTTTCGTTTGCCCTTAATCTCAAACTAATAAGAAATATTCTCTCTCTCGATGAAAATTCCTGCATGTTTTTAAGACTGCAACAAAAAAGCAGCACACGGCTGCTTTGCTTCTACTATGGGAATGTTAAGCCTGCAAATCCTCCACATAGCCTTGGCTATGCGCCTGATTTGCCTCCTCAATCGGACGAAAAAGCTGTGCCAATCTGAGGGTCTATTTTATCAGTGATTCCTTAAACCTCCATCCCGCATTCACGACGAATCGCGTTCTGCAGAAGCTGAGAGAAGTTAATGTTGTGCTCGCGTGCGAGCGTGTCCATCCATGCGGGGATGGTGAGGGTCTTCTTGACCGAACGGTTGTCCGTACGGCGCAGGTACGCTTCCTCGTCCCATTCGACAAGTGTGGTGAAGTCGCGCCCATGCGTCTCAATGTCAGCAGGATCGGTCGCGGGCGGAAAGGGCTTCTTGTCCGCTTTGAGCGTATAGAGATAAAGCCCGAGTGCATCACCTGCCATATAGAGAGCTTCGTGGAGGGTATCGCCCTCGGTAACACAGCCGAGCAAGTCCGGAAAATCCACAGTATATCCTCCCACACACTCATCTGGGCGAAAAACAGCCGGGTAAACAATTTTGTCCACAGCAATCCCTCCTTAATTCATTCAAGCCCCGCTTGCTTTAGAATTGTTTTGAATGTCCCAATACGCAAATCTTTGTTGTGCATAGGAATGATTGGCATACCGGACTTGGTCGGATGTTTTAGGATATAATGCGATCCATTGATACGTTCGATCTGCCAACCATCCTTCTTGAGAATTTTCAGCAATTCCTTCGAGGTCGTGATGATCGCCTCCTCACATCGTGTGTATTCACATTTTAACACATATCAACACGTATATCAATCCCGCCGCAGCTTCGGCAGAAGGAAGCGCAGGAGGACGTAGGCGAGGAGGCTGCCCACACCCGTGGAGAGGAGGAAGGGGACGATGTAGACGGTGTAGCTCGCGGGGTTCAGCCCCATGAGGAGGGCGGCGACGGGATAGGCTGCGAGTGCGCCGAGGATGCCGGTACCGAGTGCCTCGGCGATGCAGGTGATGCCGAGGCGTTTCGTATAGTGGTAGGCAAGCCCGCACGCGAGCGCACCGATCATGCTGCCGGGGAATGCCATGAGGCTGCCGAGCCCTGCGATGTTGCGGAGAAGGCTCGCGGCGAAGGCGACGCCGATGCCCCAGAGGGGGCCGAGGAATACGGCGGCGAGGATGTTGACGAGGTGCTGCACGGGGGCGCAGCGGCTCCCGAGCACGGGGATGCTAAAGAGGCCGCCGAGGACGGCGACGGCGACGAGAATGCCGGCAAGGGTGAGCTTGCGGGTACGCGTGTCTAGCATGATAATCTCCTTCGATAAAGATGCCCCTTCCATCACTCTGACGAGTGTTTCCCCGTTGCGACGGGGGAGGCTGGAGGTTCGTCCATAAATTCGCTCCTCAGATCAAATCCATGCGCCAAGGGGCCGCTGCCCGCGCCGAGGTCAAGCCCTGCGGCGAGTGCGCCCGAGATGTATGCCTTCGCACGTTCGACTGCGATGTCAACCGTCATGCCACGTGCGAGGTTCGCGGCAATCGCACTGGAGAGTGTGCAGCCCGTGCCGTGCGTGTTCGCAGTCGCAATGCGCCGCCCCTCAAACCAACGTGCCCCCGCACCGTCGACGAGGAGATCGTTCGCGTCGTCGACGCAGTGTCCGCCCTTCATGAGCACCGCTGTGTGTGCACGCTCATAGATGCGTCCCGCTGCTGCGGTCATGCCCTTTTGGTCGGTGATTGGCAGATCCGCGAGCACCTCCGCTTCGGGGATGTTCGGGGTAATGATGGTCGCACGCGGCAGCAGCAGGGTCGCAAGAGCTTCCGTCGCATCGTCGCTGATAAGACGTGCGCCGCTGGTCGCAACCATGACGGGGTCGACGACGACGTTCTGCGCATGGTATTCGTCCAGCTTCTCAGCTATCACGCGGATGAGCGCGGCATCCGCGACCATGCCGATCTTTATGGCATCGGGCGGGATGTCGGTAAAGACGGCATCGAGCTGCGCCGCGAGAAAGGCGGGCGGGACGGCGAGGATGTCTGTGACGCCCGTGGTGTTCTGCGCGGTCAGTGCGGTGATGGCAGTCATGCCGTAAACGCCGTGCGCGGTCATGGTCTTGAGATCCGCCTGAATGCCCGCGCCGCCGCTTGAATCGCTGCCCGCAATGCTCAGCGCCGTATACATTTTCATCGTGCTTCCTCCTCAGAGTTTTGTGATGTTCATATGTTTGCTGAGTTCTTCACTTGTCATGCGATAAATGGCATCAATGATGCGCGTTCGATAGCCAGCGTTGCCGTCATGCTCCCCCATCTGCGCCCATGCAATCTCCCCCGCCGTCCCCATAAGTGCGACGGTCTCGGCGACTGCCGCGAGGGTGTCGGACGGAGCGGCGGCAAGGGCGGCAGCGAGGAGCGCAGAGAGCTGGCAGCCCGTCCCCGTGACCTGGCCCATTTCTGCCCGCCCATTTCGGATGGCATAGCAATCCCGTCCGTTCGTCACGAGGTCAATCGCCCCCGTAACGGCGACAATCGCCTCCGTCCGCGTCGCAAAGGCACGCAGAAGCTCGGCGGCGGCAGTAAGGTTCTCCTCGGTGACAGCATCTGCCGCGTTCGCGTCAACACCTTGCGTTGTCCCCGTGCCAACAGCAAGCGTCCGTACCTCGGAGATATTGCCGCGCACAAGGGTCGGACGCACCTCGTCCAGAATGCGAAGTGCGGTCGCCGTACGTAGGCGACTTGCGCCCGCGCCGACGGGGTCGAGGACGACGGGATGTCCGAGAGCGCGGGCACGTTTGCCCGCCGCAATCATACTTGGGATGGTTCGCGCATTGAGTGTGCCAATGTTGAGGCAGAGCCCCGCGCAGAGGTCGGTGATCTCCTCTACCTCCTCCGGAT
>CAUVFG010000197.1:0-2933 GCA_963551125.1 uncultured Selenomonas sp.
CGTCTCGGACGCAGTATGTTCCGCACGCTGCACAGAGATATGAAAGAAGCGGCGCGTCTGCCCGATGCGCCGCAGGGCACAGCATCCTTCCTCGTCATTGCGGGCGAGGGACTCACGGGGCAGCGCTTTCCCGTGGGACATGAGCTCACAATCGGGCGCAGCCCGGACAACGATATTGTACTTTCGGACAATTTTGTATCTCATCATCACGTATGTGTCTATCAGAGAGAAAATGCGTATATCGCAGAGGATTTGGGCAGCCGCAACCACACCTATCTGAACGATGGGCTGCTGTCGGGGCGGGCGTATCTGCGCGCAGGTGATGTCCTGCGCATCGGCGCCGCCATGCTGCGTTTTGAGAGGTAAACACATGATAGAGGTTTCGAGTGCGTCGGACATCGGACGCGTGCGGACATCAAACGAGGACAGCTACGGCGTCTTTTCTCCTGCGGTCTATGTTGTCGCCGATGGGCTTGGCGGTCACGCAGCGGGGGAAGTCGCGAGCCGCATGGTGGTCGCCGCCGTTCACGATCTGGCGAACGAAGGGCAGGCGATTGATACGACGGCGTTGAAGAGCGCTGTCCTACGCGCCAATCAGCAGGTGCTGGATGCCTCGGCGGAGAACTCCTCCTATGAGGGCATGGGTTCCACGGCGACCGTCCTGCATGTGGATGAAGCTGCGGGGATCGCGTACTATGCGCACGTTGGGGACAGTCGGCTCTATCTCCTGCGGCACGGCGTTTTCCGCCAGGTCTCGCGTGACCACTCCTATGTGGAGGAACTCGTTGCACGCGGTGAGCTCAGTGAGGCGGAGGCGCAGCACCATCCACGCAAGAATCTCCTCCTGCGCGCCGTCGGCATCGAGGAACGCCTCCATGTGGACGGCGACTCCTTTCCCCTCGAAGCGGGCGACCGCCTGCTGCTTGCGACGGATGGACTGACGAACATGGTCGATGATGCGGAGCTTGCAGCACTGCTCGGCGGGGACTTTACCGATGTTGCCGCGCGTATGGTGGAACGTGCACTCGCGGGGGGCGGCAGCGACAATATCACGGCGATTGCCCTTGCCTACGAAATGCCATGACAGGGGGGATGAAGTTCGCACCCGTCGGGATGCTTCTCTGTGCGCTCGGTGTCCTGTTTCTGAAACAGGGGGCAGGGCAGCCGGGCTGGGGATTCGACTGGCACACACAGCTCGCATATCTGCCGTGGCTCGTACTCCTCCTCTGCATGGGAGCAGCAAGCTATGTGCTTGCGGCACAGCGCAGATTGGACTGTGTTCCTCTTGCACTCGCCTATGTACTCCTCGCCATCGGACTCGCGGAGATCGCGCGCCTGAAACCCGATCTCTTTATAGCGCAGCTGCGTTGGGCGTGCATCGGCATTCTATTCTGGGGGGGAGTCGTGCTCCTCTGGGGACGACTGCGCCGTATGCTCGATTATCCTTATGTGCTTGGGCTTACGACGACGATGATATTGGTGCTTCCGCTCGTTTTCGGCGTGAGCATCGGCGGCAATACGAATTGGCTTACGTTCGGCAGCTTTTCCGTGCAGCCTTCGGAGTTCGGAAAGATTTTGCTCATCTTCTTCCTTGCGGCATATCTTGCCGATCATCGCGCAGTGCTGACACTGCCCGCGCGCCGCTTTCTCTTTCTCCATCTGCCGCCCGTGCGGTTCATCGCGCCGCTCGTCGCGCTCTGGGGACTCGCGGTGCTCATGTTCGTCATTGCGCGTGATCTCGGCTCGGCGCTGCTCTTCTTCGGGATGGCGGTGCTCATGACCTATATGGGGACGGGGCGCAAATCCTATGTATTCCTTGCAGGGCTGTTCATTCTTGCAGCGGCGGCACTCAGCTATGCGCTCTTTGGACACGTCCGCGTGCGCTTCGATATATGGCTGCACCCGTGGGCAGATCCAAGCGGTATGTCCTATCAGGTCGTGCAGTCGCTCTTTGCCATCGGTACAGGCGGCATCTGGGGCACGGGCTTTGCCGAGGGACATCCGCTGCTCATCCCCGAGGTGCATACGGACTTCATCTTTGCGGCGATTGCAGAGGAGTTCGGACTGATCGGCGCTGTCCTCGTCCTCTTCGCCTATGCGCTCCTCTTCTGGCGGGGCAGCCGTATTGCGATGGGGCTGCCACAGGCGCAGGAGTCTCTGCTCGCGGCGGGCTGCGCCGCAAGCCTTCTGCTGCAGGCGTTCATTATCACGGCAGGCGTGACAAAGCTCCTGCCGCTCACGGGGATTACGCTGCCGTTCGTCAGCTACGGGGGCAGTTCGATGGTGGCGAGCTTCATCCTCATCGGCATATTGACGGCGCTCTCGGGCGAGAGCAAGGAGGCGGCGGATGGCTGATCGGAAAATCCGAAAACATATCGCGGTCGCTGCGGCATTCCTGCTCGCCCTACTCGGTGTTCAGATTCTCTATCTTGCAAAGCTGAGTGTCTGGGACGGGGATATGCTCGCCGCCCATCCGCTCAATACGCGCTCTGCGCTGATGGAGCAGGATATTCGGCGCGGGCGTATCGTGGACCTTGACGGGCGCGTCCTCGCGGAGAGCGCGGCGGACGGTACGCGCTCCTACCCATACGGCGGAATCCTCGCGCCTGTGACGGGCTATCAGACGGAGCGCTACGGCGCGACGGGTGTGGAGCAGACGGCGGGACAGGAACTCAGCGGTGTGACCTTGGATGTCGCGCATATGGGACCATTGCGTACGCTCCTGCGCGCGGATGCAGGCTATGATGTCCGTCTGACGGTCGACGCGCAGCTCTCGGAGACAGCGTGGAACGCTCTTGACGGGCGACGCGGCGCGGTCGTTGTCATGGATGCACAGACCGGCGCAATCCGCGCGATGGTGAGCGCTCCGTCCTACGATCCCGCCGCTGCGGCGGCAAACTGGGATGAACTCACGGCGCGCGCGGACAGCCCTC
>CAUVFG010000198.1:0-2868 GCA_963551125.1 uncultured Selenomonas sp.
TCGCGGTCAACATCATATTCTTACTCTTGAAATAGAGTAAGAAAAAAGAACCGGGCACACGGTGACCAAGGCTCTTTCTTCAAACACAAAGAATATAGAGGGAGAGACCGACGGAACCACTCGTCAGTCACTCTTTTTGTGTCTTTATTATATCGTTACGACCAAATCTTGTCAAGCCCGCTCTCTGCTGCGCTCCCAGTAACTCCCCGCGAGGAAGAGAACGAGCGAGGCGGTGATGCCGACGGCAATCGGGTGCAGCCCGAGCGGTTTGAATCCCGCCGCCATCGCCGCGCAGTAGATGAGTGTGCCGCCACCCATTGCGGCGAGTGCGCCTGTGCGCCGCGCCCACTTCGTAAAGAGCCCAAAGACGAGCACCCAGAAGAACGCCGTCTCGAGTCCGCCGAACGCGAACATATTGATGAGCCAGATCAGCGACGGCGGCGCAACGGCGAGGAGAAACACGATGATGCCGAGCACGGCGGTGATGCCCATTGAGAGGCGGCGCAGCGTCTGCTCCGAGACGGATTTCTTCCGCTTCTGCATATGGTGGAGGTAGACGTCCTTCACCACCGCCGACGAGGCGACAATGAGCACGCCCGAGATCGTCGAGATCGACGCCGCCAGCGGGCCGATGATCGCAAGACCGAGCAGTTCCGGCGGCATGACCTGCGCCATGATCTGCGGGATGACGCTGTCCACCCCGCCGAGCGCCTTTGCATCCACGCCGAGGACGCCGCGCCCGAGGACGCCGACGAGATTCACCGCAATGTTCATAAAGGCGATGACGACCGTGCCGATGATCATCGCGCGGTGCATATCGCGGCTGCTCCGATAGCTGATGCCGCGCACAACCGACTGCGGCAGCGCAATCGTGAGCGCGCCGACGAGCAGCCACTGCGAGATGTAGAGGGAAACGGGCATGCGCCCCGCCGCCGTCGTCGTCAGCATCTCCGGATGCGCGCTGCGCAGCTCTGCAAGGATCGCCGTAAGACCTCCGCCCGCTTCCAGTACGTAGTAAAAGAGAAGGACGATGCCGAGCATCATCACAATCGCACAGCACGTATCTGTGAGGGCAACGGCACGAAATCCGCCGATTGATGTATAGACAACGACGACGATACCGAACAGCACGAGCCCAAGTTCGTAGCTATACCCCGTGACGGCGGCAAAGAGCTGCGCCCCGCCGACGAACTGTGCGACCATCGAGGCGGCGAAGAAGATGACGATCACAAATGCCGCGAGCGCCGCAAGCGCGTCCGACCGATAGCGGTGACGGATGATATCGACAATCGTGACGGCGTGGATGCGCCGCGCCAGCCGCGCGACCTTCTTGCCGAAGATGCCGAGCACGAGGAAGATGGTCATCGTCTGGATGACCGCCATGTAGATCCAGCCGAAGCCGATCTCGTACGCCATGCCGGGGCCGCCGACAAACGAGCTGACCGAGCTGTAGGTCGCGACCATCGTCATGGCGAGGACGAACGCGCCGAGCGTCTGTCCCCCGACGAAGTACCCGGAAAGAAAACCGCCCGCAGTGCTCTGCCGCCGCACGTAAAAGCCGAGTGCGAGCATCGCCGCCATAAAGCCGAGGAGCGGGAGAAGTACGAGGAGACTGCTGCTCATCGTCCCACCTCCTCTGTGCGCTCATCGAGGGGCATATCCTCCGCCGTGCGCGCGAGGTACACGGCGAGCACCGCCCCCACGGCGAGCACCCCGACACTCGACGTGATCGCCCAGAGCGGGAAGCCCGCAACCTGCACATCGACCTCCGCGAGTCCAAATCCCAGCGCCGTCCAGAGTGCGGCAAAGAGAATCCCTGCCGCAGCGGTACGCCTCGCCTCACGGGTGATGGCGTCCGCCGCTTTTTTTTCATCCTGCATGATGAACCTCCTATGAAATTCCTGCCGTCAAAGGCACAGGGCTCTTTGCGGCCAAAACACCGCCTATCCTACCATATCCCGCGCCGCAATGCAACGGGGGAGTCATGGGCAAATCCTCTATCTATTCCTATTATTTGTCATTATTTTCCGGCTTACTAGAAAAATATGATAAACTCCTTGCTTTTCACCGCGCCGTGGTATAAAATTTTAATATCTATCAATATATCTTTTAGAAAGGAAGGAGTACATTGGGAATCAAACAAAAGCTGCTTCTCATGGGAACGCTGATGGCGCTCCTCGTTGTGGCGATCTGCGGGATCGGCTACTACAAGGCGCAGGATGCCCTCACGGAGAGCACAGCAGGAGAGATTGCTGCGGCACTGGACGTGCAGGGGGCGCAGCTCGACAGCTGGCTCACCAAGCACGGACAGATCGCCGAGGCGACGGCGAATCTGCTGTCCGAGTTTGCAGATCGCCCCGACAATCACGACCGGAGTCTGCTCTGTCTCGCGGCGGACGATCCGGAGGTATTCGACGTGACCGTCGGTACCGAGGATAACTTCTTTATCGGATGGGTTCGAGGAGACGTGAGCGACCACGTCAACCCGCATGACCGTCCGTGGTACAACGATGCCATCAAAAAGAACGGGCTGACCTTCACCGCACCATACGAAGACATCACGCAGAAACAAATGGTGGTGTCCGCCATAAAGTCATACAAGAACCGTGCAGGGGAAGTGCGAGGTGCGGTCTGTGTAGACATATCGCTTGCCACACTCGACAAGCGTGTCAAGGAGCTGAAGTATCACGGCGAGGGCGAGGGGATCATTGTCGATCCGTCGGGGCTCATCATCGCGTCCAGCGAGGGGCTGGCGATGCACAAGGCGGAGGAGAATCCCGTCCTCAAGGAAAATCTGCCCGCAATGCAGCAGCGGAAAAACGGCTACTTCGCCACGGAGAAGGATGGCGAGGAGCAGATCATCGCCTA
>CAUVFG010000199.1:0-2838 GCA_963551125.1 uncultured Selenomonas sp.
ATGGCTCGGTGTAATAATGCGCCAATGGGAACCTTCCTTTCTTTTCTGCCGTAAAATTATTGTTGTTAATATACGCGCTTCCACGGAAACTGTCAACCCGTACGCGCGCAATAAATCGCCGTGCAGGGAAAATCCCGCATTTGTCAAAAAATCCCTAAGAGTATCGCATCACTCTTAGGGAAATTGTCTGCTATGGTGCCGAAGGCCGGGGTCGAACCGGCACGTTGCTCACACAACGGCAGATTTTGAGTCTGCTGCGTCTGCCAATTCCGCCACTTCGGCATGGGTTGTATTATAGCACCCCTGCGACGGATTTGTCAACGTCAGCGCAGTTCGGCTTCGAGCTTTCGGATGAGCTCCATGTCCGCCTCAAACCACGGGACACTGTAGAGATCGGCCCGCCCGAGCCAGCGCCCCGCCGAATGCACGGAAAGCTGTGGCTCGCCCGCAATGTGTCGGCAGATGTAGAGGCGCATATTCATGTGGTACTCGGGATAGTCGTGATCGACAATGCCGAGCAGCCGCTCTACGGCAATCTCAACACCGAGTTCCTCGCGAATCTCACGCACGAGTGCCGCCTCGTCCGTCTCGCCCGCCTCTACCTTGCCGCCCGCGAACTCCCATGTCCCGGCGTATGCACCGTAACCACGGCAAGCACCGAATACCTTGCCGTCCCGCAAAATTGCTCCCGCAACAACATCAATGTGCTTTCGTTCGCCCATGTCCTACTCCTTTTCACTCTTGGTCGCGCGCAGGAAGAGCTGCGTCAGCTGCGCGCGCGGGTCGCGTCCGTGCGTAACAATCTCGTAGACGGTCGAGGAGATGGGCAAGTCAACGCCATACTCCTCTGAAAGCGCCATCAGTGCCTCGGCGGTGTAGACGCCCTCGGCAATCTTGTGGAAGTCCCCCGCCGTGCCGCGCACAACAGCCTCACCGTAGCGGCGGTTGTTGCTGTGCGGAGAGAAGAGCGTCGCCTCGTAGTCGCCGAGGTGCGAGAGCCCGTAGATTGTCTCGCCATCCCCGCCCATCGCACGCACGAGCCGCACGAGCTCACGCGTACCGCGTGCCATGAGCGCCCCCTTGAGGCTGCCATAGCCGAGCCCGTCGAGCATCCCCGCCGCGAGCCCGACGACGTTCTTCGCCGCCGCACCGACCTCCGTACCGAGCAGATCTTCGCCGTAGTAGAAGCGGATGAGCGGACTGCCGAGCTCGTCTACGAGCTCACGCAGTGCATCCCGATCCTCTCCTGCGAGCACCATGCAGTTCGGAATGCCGCGCACGAAGTCCTGCACATGACCGGGGCCGACCCAGACGACGGGCTTCATCTCCATCCCGAGCTCCTCATGTACGACAGTCGTGAGTCTCTTTCCTGTGCCGATCTCAAGCCCCTTCATGCAGAGGATGAGATATTTATTCGCCATCACCTCCTCCCCGTAGCCCTGCGCCCGCAGATCACGGAGAAAGGCACGAAACGCCTGCGCGTGGATGGAAATGATGACGATCTCCGCCGTCTGAATCGCCGTCGCGAGATCATCGGTCAAGCGGATGTCCTCGGGCAGCGTCAGAAACTCGTTCGTCCGCGTTGCACGCAGCTGCGAGAGATGCGCTGAGCCTGTGCGTCCCCAGAGCGTGACCGCGTGTCCGACGCGGTGCGCGTACCACGCGTGGAAACTTCCCCAACGCCCACAGCCCAGTACGGATACTCTCATGATGATACCTCCACGCGAATGTTCAATAGATCACGGATGACCGCTCCCGCCATAATGAGTCCTGCAGCAGAAGGCACAAAAGAAATGCTTGCAGGGACGCTATTACGCCCTGCGGCGGGTCGCTCTTCTCCTATCGTGGGTCTGTGCGGGCGTTCGCGTGAGCAGATAACCTTGAGCCGTGGAACGCCGCGCTCCTTCAGCTTCTTTCGCAGGATGCGCGCAAGCGGGTCTCCCGCCGTACAATAGATGTCCATAACCTCAAAGAGCGACGGATCGAGCTTATTCGCCGCCCCCATACACGCAATGATCGGGATGCTGCGCTGATGACACTGCACGGCGAGGTCGATTTTTGCCGTCACCGTGTCCACAGCATCGAGTACATAGTCATAGTGCTCGGGAAAGAATGCGTCCGCTTCGTCGGGCTGATAGAATGCACGGATCTCGCGCACATCACAAGCAGGGTTGATGGCGTGAATACGCCGGGCCATCGTCTGCGTCTTGGGCGCGCCGACGGTTTCGGTCAGCGCATGAATCTGCCGATTGATATTCGTCACGTCGATCACATCATGATCGATGAGTGTCATCCTGCCGACCCCTGCGCGTGCCAGCGCCTCCGCCGCATAGGAGCCGACCCCACCGATGCCGAAGACCGCGACGGACGCAGCGGCAAGGCGCTCCACACCTGCACGCCCTACCAGCATTTCCGTCCGCGCAAAGCGCCGATCGCTCATGCACTTCCCCCTATCCACTGCACGTCAAAGAGCTGCGGCGAAACCGAAACGATTCAGCTCCGCAGCAGCTCCTTTCCTACAAATCTTATGGCTGTGCACCGATCACTTGACGACGAGCACGGGGCACTTCGACTGCTCCACGACGTACTGGCTGACGCTGCCAAGCAGAACGCCCTTGACGACGCCGAGCCCACGGCTGCCCATGACGATGAGGTCGATGTCGTTCGACTCTGCAAAGTCGAGAATGACCACCGCCGGCGAGCCCGTATCGGAGAACGACTCCTTTGCAACACCTGCTGGTACCATCTCGAGGGCACGGTCGAGGATGACATTCCCCGCTTTCGTCACGGAGTCGAGAATCGCATCCGAGAGCACGGCGTTGATCGCGAGCTGATTGA
>CAUVFG010000200.1:0-2837 GCA_963551125.1 uncultured Selenomonas sp.
CGGGAATATCGAAGAATCCCTGACGTTTCTCTACAAAGATTCGTTTGACAGCCATTGGAAGCCTCCTTCTCTAACTCCATTTCCCCATTCTCTATTTTATCGAAAATTAATCAAATATGCAACGATTGTTTCCGCGCAGGTGATTGCATACAAAAACGGGCATCCACAAAGGATACCCGTCTTTCCAAGATATTATTCAACAGCCTTCAGCACGTAGATGCGCGAGTCAAAATCCGTTGTGAGCCCGTTCTCCGCAATCGGCTCTCCCGCCGTACCGTCCGTCGTGATGAGTCCGTAGTTCATCAGCTCATCACCGTAGCAGCATGCACCGCTGCGGCTGTTCTCGTAGAGCACATCCGGCAGGAGCCCCGCAAGACGCACACGCTCGAAACGGTAGTTCACGCGGTTCAGCGTGCGGTACCAACCGACGATCGCCGTCTTCTTGTCCGCGCTCACGCTCATCCACACCGTTACATTCCCCTCAAACGGGCTTTGCAGGCGGTAGAACGTACCAAACTGAAGGATCTCGCGGTACTCCTTCATAAAGGTAACCTGCTCCTTGACCTCGGCAATCTCCTCCTCCGTGAGTTTGTTGAGATCAAGCTCATAACCAAACGTACCGAAATACGCCGTATTCGCACGCGTATGGAGCGGAGTCATGCGGTTGACCTGATGGTTTGGGACAACGGAGACATGGCTGCCCATGCTGCTCACAGGATAGCACATGGATGTCCCGTACTGGATCTTCTGGCGCTCGACGGCATCGGAGTTGTCGCTCGCCCACGTCTGCGGCGCATAGTAGAGCATGCCGGGATCGAAGCGGTTGCCGCCCGAGGCGCAGGACTCAAAGAGCACATGGGGGAAGTTCGATGTCAACCGCTCGTAGAGATCATAAAGTCCGAGGATGTAGCGATGGAACACCTCGCCCTGCTGGTCGGCGGGCAGCGCGTGCGACCAACACTCCGTGATGCTGCGGTTCATATCCCATTTCACATAGGAGACCTTGCCGCTCGCGAGAATCGCCTCCATCTGCCCATAGATATTATCGACCACATCCTTACGCGAAAAGTCGAGCACGCACTGCGAGCGCCCGAGCGACTTGCGCCGCCCCGGCACGGAGAGCACCCAGTCCGGATGGGCACGATAGAGGTCGGAGTCCTCGTTGACCATCTCGAGCTCAACCCAAATGCCGAACTTCATGCCGCGCGCCTCGATCTTCTCCGCGAGCCCGTCGATGCCGTTCGGCAGGCGGTCGCGATTGACCGTCCAATCCCCAAGTCCCGCATAGTCGGACGTGCGTGCGCCGAACCAGCCGTCGTCGAGCACGAAGAGTTCGATGCCGCACTCCGCCGCCTTGTCCGCGATCGTGAGCAGCTTCTCCTCTGTAAAGTCGAAATACGTCGCTTCCCAGTTGTTGATGAGGATGGGACGAACCTTTTCGCGCCACTGCCCGCGCACAAGACGTTTTTGATAAAGACGATGATAGGTCTGACTCATGCCGTTCAGCCCCTCGTCCGACCAGACGAGCACAGCCTCGGGTGTCTGGAACTCCGCACCAGGTTCAAGTTTCCAATCGAAATCCGTGCTGTGGATGCCTGCCTGCAGTCGCGTGACACCGTGGTTGTCAACCTCTGCGAGCATCTCGAAATTGCCGCTGTAGACGAGGCTCATCGCGAGCACCTCGCCCTGCGTTTCCGTTGTCCCTCGGCGCAGGAGTGCCGCGAACGGATTGTACTGCCCCGAGGAGTGCCCGCGGCGGCTGCCGATTGCCGTGATGCCCGTTGCAAGCGGACGGATCTCGACGTGACGCTCACGCGTCCACGCCCCCGTCAGCTCCATCCAGTCGTATTCCGTATCGGGCAGATCAATCGACATACTCATAACCTTCTGCAGGTGCAGCACTTCCTTGCCGTCGTTGCTATAGCGCACACTGCGCGCGATCGCACCGCCCTCGGCAAAAATTGTATAGAGGAGTTCCGCACGCAGCCCCGTGACCGCATCCTTCACCTCAACGATGAGGGTCTTTGCCTCATCGTCCGACTCCACGTAGGTCGCGGGCAGACCCGCGAGCTTCGGCTTGCCATCCACGATACGATGCGCTGTGTACTGCATATCAAGGATACGGCTGCCGTTCTCCTGCAATACGTTCAGCGCGGGACGGCGAAAATCCGACGAGCCGTAGGTCGGCAGCTCCTGTCGAATCGCATCCAGCGAGTAGTCGCGGCAGTCCGCAAAGACGCACGCCGTCATGCCGCGATGGACGCGCTCAAAGATATGCTCAAAGCCCGCACGGTCACGCAGCACTTTTCCGTAGTAGAGCGAACCAAGTCCACCGTGCGGCAGTACCATGAGAATGTAGCTGATGGAATCGTTAAAGAGATGAAAGACCCTGCCCTTCTCATGATATACGATATTCATTGGATGTCCCCCTTCGGTTGCTATTCAATTTTCCTCCACGCGAAAGCCCGTCGTTTCACGTTCAACCACGGTATTCGCAAGCACGACATTCTCCGTCACGTTCTCCTCGATCTGCTTCAACATGAGACGTGCCGCCTCCCGTCCGAGATCACCCATATGCTGATCGATGGTCGTCAGCTTGGGCGCGGTATATTGACTGAGTGCCGTGTTGTCGTAGCCGACCACCGAGATGTCCTGCGGCACACGCCGTCCCATGCGCTGACAGGCGTTGACCGCCCCCATTGCCATGAGATCGTTGCAGCAGAAGATCGCCGTCGGCGCGATCCCCTGCATCATGTCCATGAGGATGAACATGGTATTTTCCACCGTCTCGATGCGGTTGCCCTCGCCGACGTTTACAATATCCTCCGGATGGAACG
>CAUVFG010000201.1:0-2837 GCA_963551125.1 uncultured Selenomonas sp.
AGTCTTGCAACCTATCGCGGGCCGATCTGCATTGGCATCGATGCGGGGTCAACCACGACGAAGCTCGTCGCCATCGGCAGAGATAAAGAGCTGCTCCATACCTCCTATGACAGCAATCACGGCTCACCGCTTCAGTCTGTCATTGACGCGCTGCGGGAGTTCTATGCCGTCATGCCCGCAGGCACCCATATCGCGGGGGCAATGACGACGGGCTACGGCGAGGCGATTGTCAAGGCGGCGCTCCATGCGGACGGCGGCGAGGTGGAGACCTTTGCCCATCTGCGTGCGGCACAGGAGTTTTGCCCCGAGGTCAGCTTTGTGCTCGACATCGGCGGGCAGGATATGAAGTGCTTCTTCGTGCAGGACGGCAGCGTCGGAAACATCACGCTGAACGAGGCGTGTTCGGCGGGGTGTGGCTCCTTTATCCAGAACTTTGCCGAGGGGCTTCACATGACCCCGGCGGAGTTTGCAGAGAGGGCGGTAGATGCAAAAGCCCCCGTCGATCTCGGCACGCGCTGCACGGTCTTCATGAACTCGAAGGTCAAGCAGGCGCAGAAGGAGGGCGCGGAGGTCGCCGACATCTCGGCAGGCATTGCACTCTCGGTTGTCAAGAACGCGCTGTTCAAGGTCATGCAGATCAAGGATGTATCGACGCTTGGTGAACACATCGTCGTGCAGGGCGGTACGTTCTACAACGATGCCGTGTTGCGTGCACTTGAGAACATCATCGGCAAGGATGTCATCCGTCCCGATATTGCGGGACTCATGGGTGCGTATGGTGCAGCGATTCTCGCACTCGAGGCGGGGACGGAGCGCTCGACACTCCTCGGCGCGGACGAACTTGGCACATTTGAGACGAAGACGAGTTCCTATCGCTGCGGGAAATGCGGGAATAAATGCCTCATCACGATGCAGCAGTTCCCGAACGGTGAACGCTACTTTACAGGCAATCGCTGCGAGCGCGGCATCGGCGGCGAGAAGCGCACGGACGATACGCCGAACATCTATAAATTCAAGTACCGCCGCGTCTTCAAGCACTATAAATCACCTGCGGAGCCACGGCGTGGTCGCATCGGCATCCCGCGCACGCTCAATATGTACGAGGACTTTCCGTTTTGGTTCACGTTCTTTGACAAGCTCGGCTACGGGGTTGTGATCTCCGGGAAATCATCGCCGCAGCTCTTCTACAAGGGCATGGCGACGATTCCATCAGACTCGCTCTGCTATCCCGCGAAGCTCGCGCACGGGCATATCGTCGACCTTGTGGAAAAGGGTGTCGATACGATTTTCTACCCATGCGAGCCGCATAATATGGACGATAAGCCGGGCTCCTCGGCAAATAATTTCAACTGCCCGATTGTTGCCTCCTATGCGGAGAACATCCGTATCAACATGGATATTCTGCGCGAGAAAAATATCCGCTTTATCCAGCCATTCCTGCCGATCAATGACCGCAAACGCATGATCGAGCGTCTCGTGGAGGCGTTCGGGAAGCCTGAGGGGATTGGCAAGAAGGAGATCACGGCTGCGGTTGATGCGGGCTACGCCGAGATCGAGCAGTACCGTCAGGATGTCCGCGACTACGGTCAGCAGATTCTTGACCGCATTGCGCAGACGGGCGAGCATGCGATCCTGCTCGCGGGGCGTCCGTACCACGTCGACCCCGAGATCAATCACGGCATCCCCGAGATGATCCAGTCCTACAAGCTGCCCATTCTCTCCGAGGATGCGGTCTATCACATCCCTGTGCAGGAGCGGCGCTTGCAGGTCGTCAACCAGTGGAGCTACCACGCGCGTCTCTATCATGCGGCGCAGTTCGTCGCCGAGCATCCGAACGTGACACTCATCCAGCTGAGCTCCTTCGGCTGCGGTCTTGACGCGCTTACGACGGCGGAGGTACGTGAGATATTGGAGTCCCACGAGCGCATCTATACGATGATCAAGCTGGACGAGGTATCGAACCTCGGTGCGGCGCGCATCCGTCTGCGCTCCCTGATCGCCGCGCTTGCACGTCGGGAGAACCCCGTCTATCACGAGGTACCCGTCATCGAGCGCCCGCGTTTTACCGAGGACTGCAAGAAGACGCATACGATCCTCGCGCCGCAGATGGCGCCGATCCACTTTGAGCTGTTTCGTACGACGATGAAGAAGCACGGCTACAATGTTGTCATTCCGCCGATGCCGGACAAGGTGTCGATTGATCTTGGGCTGCGTTACGTGCACAACGATATGTGCTATCCCGCGATTGTCGTCATCGGCCAGCTGCTCGCCGCACTGAAGGCGGGGCTGTGCGATGCGGATCATACGAGCATCGCGCTCTTTCAGACCTGCGGTGCCTGCCGCGCGACGAACTATCTCGGTGTCCTGCGCAAGGCACTGCGCGACGCGGGCTTCCCAAACGTCGCTGTCTTTGCCGTGCGCGGTCTGCCCGAGGAAACGGACAGCTTTGCCTTTAGCCGCGAGATGATGGTGGATGCCATCAAGGCGGCGATTTACGGTGATCTCCTCATGAACGTGCGCAACCGTATGATGCCGTACGAGCTTCAGAAGGGGGCGACACAGGCAGCGTTCGATAAGTGGATGGCGCGCGCAAAGGAGGAGATCGAGCATGGCAGTGTGTTCAAGTTCCGCCGCATGGTGAAGGACATCGTGCGCGACTTTGACCACATCCCCATCGATGAACAGCTGTGGAAGCCGAAGGTCGGCATCGTCGGCGAAATCCTCGTCAAGTACCATCCCGTTGCGAACAACGACATCGAGAAGGTGCTGATGGGGGAGGGGGCGGAGGTCGTCATGCCGGACTTCGTCGACTTCTTCCTCTACTCCGCATACGATCC
>CAUVFG010000202.1:0-2825 GCA_963551125.1 uncultured Selenomonas sp.
GCTTCATCAGCTCGTCGCAGTATTCGGTCGGGAGGAAGTCGGGGCGCATGCTCATAATCTGCCCGAATTTGACGAAGGTGGGACCGAGATCCTCAAAGATAGCACGCAGCTTTGCCGGCGTCAGCCCGTGTACGATGTCGTGGCGCCGCAGCACCGTGACCATCTCACGCAGGCGCAGCGCGGCGTTCCTGTTCTCTGTGCCCTGCAAGAGTATACCAAACATGAGCTCCCCTCCTGCCTAAAAGGATGAACCGACATGCTCCACGCGAACATTTCGTCACGCAAGTGCCTGCGTGGAGCACGCAACAACTTCCTTTTGACAAATCACTCCGTTGCCTTATACTTCTCTGCAAGCTGCTGCTTGACCGTCTCGTTGCTGAGGTATTCGTCGTAGGTCGAGATGCGGTCAACGACGCCGACGGGCGTGATCTCGATGATGCGATTTGCAACGGTCTGCGTGAACTCGTGGTCGCGCGAGGCGAAGAGAATCGTGCCGCTGAACGACATGAGCCCGTTGTTGAGTGCCGTGATGGACTCGAGGTCGAGGTGGTCGGTCGGCTCGTCGAAGATGAGGACGTTCGCGCCCGAGAGCATCATGCGCGAGAGCATACAGCGCACGCGCTCGCCGCCCGAGAGTACCTCGGCGCGCTTCTGGCTCTCCTCGCCCGAGAAGAGCATACGCCCGAGGAAGCCGCGCACAAAGGTCTCGTCCGGATCCTTCGAGTACTGGCGCAGCCAGTCGACGAGATTCAGCTTCACATCGTCGAAGTAGGCGCTGTTGTCCGAGGGGAGATAGGTTTGCGTCGTTGTGACGCCCCATTTGAACGTGCCCTCGTCAGGCTCCTCCTCGCCCATGAGGATTTTGAACAGCATCGTCTTCGCCGCGCCGTTTGGACCGACGAAGGCGACCTTGTCGCCCTTCTTCAGCGTGAAGCTGACATTCTTAAAGAGCCGACGGCCGTCAATCTCCTTGGACAGCCCCTCGACGGTCAGGAGCTGATCGCCCGCCTCGCGGTCGGGCGTAAAGGCAATGTACGGATAGCGGCGCGTGGATGGCTTGATGTCGTCGAGCGTGATGCGCTCGAGGAGCTTCTTGCGCGAGGTCGCCTGACGCGACTTCGAGGCGTTTGCCGAGAAGCGCTGAATGAAGGTCTGCAGCTCCTTGATTTTCTCCTCTTTCTTCTTGTTTGCGTCCTTTGCCATCTGCAGGGCGAGCTGACTGGACTGATACCAGAAGTCATAGTTGCCCGCAAAGAGGGAGATTTTGCCAAAGTCCACATCGCAGATGTAGGTGCAGACCTGATTGAGGAAGTGGCGGTCATGCGAGACAACGATGACGGTGTTCGGGAAGTCGCCGAGGAAGTTTTCAAGCCAGTTGATCGAGTTCACGTCGAGATGGTTCGTCGGCTCGTCGAGGAGCAGGATATCGGGCGAACCGAACAGCGCCTGTGCGAGGAGGACGCGCACCTTCTCCGCAGGGGAGAGTTCGTTCATCTTGAGATGGTGTTTTGCGTCGGGGACGCCGAGTCCGTTGAGCAGCTGTGCCGCCTCCGTCTCCGCATTCCAGCCGTCGAGCTCGGCGAACTCCGCCTCCAGCTCCGAGGCGCGCATACCGTCCTCGTCGGAGAAGTCCGGCTTTTCGTAGAGCGCGTCCTTCTCGTCCATGATCTCCACGAGGCGCGGATGCCCCATGATGACCGTGCGCAGCACCTCTACCTCATCGTAGGCATAGTGATCCTGCTGCAGGACGGCAAGTCGCTCGCCCGGCGTGATGTCCACGATGCCGCCCGTCGGCTCAATGTCGCCCGAGAGGAGCTTCAGGAAGGTGGACTTGCCCGCACCGTTTGCTCCGATGATGCCGTAGCAGTTGCCGGGGGTGAATTTCAGATTCACGTCCTTATAGAGGACGCGCTTGCCGAATTGCAGACTCAGGTTGTTGACGGTAATCATTCTGCTGGTTCTCCTTCCCTACTTGTGCAGGATTGCGCGAAACATTGAGAGGATGCTCTGTCCGTACGAATCGCCGGGGACTGCCCAGCGACCGTTGAGATCCTGCCAATTCCCAACTGTGTTCGTACCGTAGACATTACGTACGAGTGTATATCTGGGGTCGACGACGGGCGATATGGGCTGACGTGTGGACGCATAGGCGAGCAAATGCTGGATATGTGCGCGCACACCGATCTGCGAGGTGGGAAAGTATGCCCCCTTGACGGTTGCACTCGTTGTACCGAGTCCGCAGTAGTTGTTCTGATCCGGTGTCACCGTGCCGCCGTAGCGGAAGAATCCCGTCTCCTTGAGTGCCTGTGCGAAGGCGACATCGGGGCGGATGCCCTCACGCGCGCCCTCCTCGTAGTAGTAGGCAACAAGCTCGCGCGGCGTGACGGAGATTGCGGGGGTCGGGTTCACGCTGAGAAGATAGTCCACGCACTGTTCCTGACTAGCGAGCGGTGTGCCGATGATGGCGGTGTCGTATTCCGAGAGTGTTTGGGGCACACTGAACAGCGGCTCCGGCTCTTCCCTTTGCTTTGGCACTGCCACAGCATTTGCAGATTCTGTCTTCCTCATGAGTGCGTCAATGCGCGCACGAAAGTCCGCTCCTTCTGCAGGGGCGGAACTGCGCTCCGTATGAATCCTCGTCGATGTGTCGGGGGCGTGTACGCGGCGCGCGTCGGCATTTGCTGTCGTCAGAATGAAAAGTCCCGTCAGGGCTGCGGCAAGAGAGCCGCACAGAAGAGTATCCTTTCGCAAGTGATGAACCTCCCAGATTTAGGAATCACTGATAAAATGAAGTCCGTCAGATTGGCGTAGATTTTTTCGTCCGA
>CAUVFG010000203.1:0-2825 GCA_963551125.1 uncultured Selenomonas sp.
CATTGACCGTCGAGACCGTTGCCGCACGCACCTTCAGCCCCTTCGACTCAGCGTACTCCGTCATCGCCTTGATCTGGATCTCGGAGTTGACCTCACTGGAGGAATAGATTGTGCCGATGGTCTTTGCATTCGGATAGAGTTTGATGAGCAGATCGATCTGCTCCTTGATCGGGTTGAGGTCGCTCGTCCCCGTGATGTTGGCGCCCGGCTTCTCGTTCGTCTGCGCAAGCTTCGCGCTCACATAGTCCGTGATTGCCGTACCAACGATGGGGATGTCCTTCGTCGCATTTGCCACCGACTGCGCCGCCGGAGTCGCAATCGCACAGATGAGATCCACCTTGTCGCTGACAAAGCGCTGCGCAATGTTCTGCAGGTTCGACTGATCCGCCTGTGCATTCTGGCGGTCGATCGTGAGGTTCTTGCCTTCCTCGTAGCCGCGCGCCTTGAGTCCATCCACGAACCCACGATTCGCCGCATCGAGAGCATTGTGCTCGACCAGCTGGACAATGCCGATCTTATACGACTTCTCACCACTTGCCTGCTGATTGCCGCCACAGCCCGCCATCACGCCGAGTCCGAGCGCAGCGATGCCAAGAGCGATGGCTTTCATAGCCGTTGTCATCCGCATCGAAATCCCACCTTTACTATCATTTCAAATTTGCAAGATTCATTTATTATACATGGACACGCACAAAAAAGCTAGTATTCATACAATGAAAAATGCGAAAGGACTGCTCTGAGAAGCGAAAACTTCCCAAAGCAGTCCCACAGTTTATGACGTTTGTCCTTCTTTCAACACATCCTCAAGGGTATGCCATGCGAGCACCGCGCATTTCACACGCGCCGGCATATTGGAGATATTCTTCAGTGCCACTGCCTCATCCAGTTCCTCAAGTGCGGCATCATCCGTCACCTCGCGCTTAATCATCGAGGTAAAGAGCTGTGCAAGCCGATGTGCCTCCTCGACCGTCTTGCCGCGCATCAGGTCGATCATAATGTCCGTACTCGCCTGTGAGATTGCACAGCCGACGCCCGTAAATCCGCCATCCTTTATGATACCATCTGCAATCTCAAGTTCGAGCGTGATCTCATCGCCGCAGCTTGGATTATGTCCACGCTCACGAACCGTCGCCGAGGCGAGTTCACCCTTGTTCTCGGGCGAGCGGCTGTGCTCGCCGATGACCTCCGTATAGAGATCGCCGAGTGCCGCATTCTCAATCGCCATAGCCGAGCACCCCCCGTACCTTTGTCAGAGCCTCAATGAACTGGTCGATGTCCTCATGTGTGTTGTAGAGGTAGAAGCTCGCGCGGCAGGTCGCATTCTGCCCGAGATAGCGCATCAAGGGCTGTGCACAGTGGTGCCCCGCGCGGATCGCAACCCCATAGCTGTCGAGAATCGTCGAAACATCGTGCGGGTGCACATCCTTCACATTGAACGTGATGATCCCCGTCTTATTGTCCTGCGTGCTGTCGCAGCCGTAAAGCTCCACAAACGGCAGTTCACGCAGCTTCGGCAGTGCGTAGGAAATGAGATCGCGCTCGATCCGCTCAATGCGGTCAAACCCTACCTTTTCAAGGTAGTCAATCGCCGCAATCAGCCCCGATGCCCCGCTGACATTCTGCGTCCCCGCCTCGAACTTCGCCGGCAGTTCCGCATAAGTTGTATCCTGCTCGCCGACATAGTCGATCATATCCCCGCCGAAGAGGAACGGCGGCATCGCATCAAGAATATTGTATTTCCCATAGAGCACGCCAATCCCCATCGGCGAGAGCATCTTGTGTCCCGAGAATGCGAAGAAGTCCGCGTCCATCGCCTGCACATCCACCGCAATGTGCGGCACACTCTGCGAGCCGTCCACGGCGATGACCGCCCCAACCGCATGAGCGCGGTCGGCAATCGTACGCACATCGTTTACCAAGCCGAGCACATTCGATACATGTGTCACTGCCACGATCTTCGTCTTTTCCGTGATCTGCGCCGCAATATCCTCCGCCGAGAGGTTGCCGTCCTCCGCGAGATAGATATACTTGAGCGTTGCGCCGCGCGCCTTTGCGACGAACTGCCACGGCACGATGTTGCTGTGATGCTCCGAGATCGTAATGACAATCTCGTCGCCCTCACGAATGTTGGCGCGTCCATAGCTGTATGCGATAAGGTTGAGTGCCTCCGTCGCATTCTTCGTGAAGATGATCTCCTCGGGACGCGCTGCACCGATGAATCGCTGCGTCCGTACACGCGCCGTTTCATAGATGTCCGTCGCCTTCATCGACAGCTCATACGCGCCCCTGTGTGGGTTTGCATTGCAGTAGGTGCAGTAGTCGGCGACCGCCTTGATGACCGCCTCCGGCTTCTGCGTCGTTGCACCATTGTCAAGGTAGACAATGGGACGCCCGTTCATCTTCGTCTGCAGGATTGGGAAATCCCGCAGATACTCATTATTCCTCCGCTCCACCCAAAAGTCTCCTCTCCAGATAATCCTTGATCTCCGTGCGCAGCTCTTCCTGCTCGATACGAGCCAGTACCGGCTCAAAGGATGCCTCTACAATCAGCTGCTGTGCCGCACGCTCATCAAGTCCTCGGCTCATCAGATAGAAAAGCTTGTCCTCGTCCATGCGTCCAATGCTGACCGCATGATGCCCGTCCACATCGCCTTCGTGCGAGAGCATAAGCGGCACACTGCGGTTGCGCACATGAGGTGAGAAAAGCATTACCTCCTCATCCTCCTTGCCGACCGAGCCGCGTGCCCCCTGAATGAAGTCCAGCGTCCCGCGGAACGTCTTGACACTATGATCCAGCAGAGCACCGCGCACCTGCATATTCGCAT
>CAUVFG010000204.1:0-2823 GCA_963551125.1 uncultured Selenomonas sp.
GAGGGCGTGGCGCGTGCGCAGATGCAGGGCGGTTGGTATGCGTACAGCCGCTATGGCACGCTCGAACTCTCCCGCCCGTCTGTGCCAAAAGAGATGGTGGAAAAACATGAAATTTTGCTTCCTTTCACCCGCGAATATGCTATAATGAACTTTCAGGGTACGAAGTTTCACATCAGGCGTTTGAACTGCATGACGGCGAACGATTGGCGCAGGATGGAGGCGCGCGAGGCGGTCTATGCAGATCGCGCGGCATTGCCTCCGCTCGTCCTCAGGACGCGTCGGGTGGGCGACTATATGCAGCTGCCCGTCGGGCGAAAGAAGCTCAAGGAGATCCTGATTGATGACAAGATCCCGCGTGAGGAGAGGGATGCGTTGCCCCTCATTGCGCTTGCGGATACACATGAGATTTTCTGGATTGCGGGTGGACGGCGCAGCACGCTTGCACCCGTGACGGAATCCACACAGGATATTTTGAGCATTTCATATGCGAAGGAGACGATGGTCAGATGATGAGCAGCGACATTGAGCATATTAGTTTTTCGGAGGACGAGATTCGCATGCGTGTCAAGGAGCTCGGCGCAGAGATTGCGCGGGATTACAAGGACGCCTATGAGACCGTCTACTGCGTTGGTATTCTGAAAGGAGCAGCGGTCTTCTTCACCGACCTCGTGCGTGCCATCGACCGTCCCGTCGCCTTTGACTTTATGATTGTTTCCAGCTACGGCGACGCGACCACGTCAAGCGGTCAGGTCAAGCTCCTCAAGGATCTCGACTTCTCCATTGAGGGAAAACACGTCATCATCGTGGAGGATATCATCGACTCGGGGACGACCATGCACTATCTGAAGCAGATGCTCAAGGGGCGTCATCCGAAGAGCATCAAGATCTGTGCGTTTCTCTCGAAGCCCTCGCGCCGCGTTGCACCCGTGGAGATCGACTATCTCGGATACGAGGTGCCGGATGAATTCCTCGTGGGCTATGGGCTCGACTATGCGGAGAGATATCGGAATTTACCCTATATCGGGGTGCTCAAGCGTTCCGTCTACGAATAAATCAGAGGAGGTAGAAATTGAATCAATCGATCCTTAGAAATCTTGCTTTTTATGCGCTCATGTTCTTCGTTGTCTGGACGGTCGCCGACTATATGTCGGGCAGCCATCAGGCACCGCAGGCGACGGCGCTCGGATACAGTGACTTTAACGCGAAGGTGCAGGCGGGTGAGGTCGACAAGGTCGTCATCGTTCAGAACAACATCCGCGGCACGCTGACGGATGGGACGGAGTTCACAACGATCGCACCGGATGCGCCTAGCAGCGATCAGGATCTCTACAAGCGCCTTTCGGACAAGGGGATCAACATCTCGGCGGAGAATCCGCCCGAGCCGCCGTGGTGGCAGACGATGCTCACCTCGCTCATCCCCATTGCGATCCTCATCGGCTTCTGGTTCTTCATCATGCAGCAGTCGCAGATGGGCGGCGGTCGCATGATGAACTTCGGCAAGTCGCGCGTGCGGCTCATGGTGAGCGACAAGAAAAAGGTGACGTTCGCCGATGTCGCGGGCGCGGACGAGGCGAAGCAGGAGCTTGAGGAGGTTGTCGAGTTCCTCAAGACCCCCGAAAAATTCAATGACCTCGGTGCGCGTATTCCAAAGGGGGTCCTGCTCTTCGGCCCCCCGGGTACAGGTAAGACCCTCCTCGCCAAGGCGGTTGCCGGCGAGGCGGGCGTCCAGTTCTTCACGATCAGCGGCTCCGACTTCGTCGAGATGTTTGTCGGTGTTGGTGCCTCGCGCGTGCGCGATCTCTTTGAGCAAGCGAAGAAAGCCGCACCGTGCATCGTCTTCATCGATGAGATCGACGCCGTCGGACGTCAGCGCGGCGCAGGGCTCGGTGGCGGACATGATGAGCGTGAGCAGACGCTGAATCAGCTGCTCGTCGAGATGGACGGCTTTGCCTCAAATGAGGGCATCATCATCATCGCGGCGACGAACCGCCCCGATGTGCTCGATCCCGCGCTCCTGCGACCCGGCCGATTTGACCGTCAGATCGTCGTGGACAAGCCCGACGTGCGTGGACGCGAGGCGATTCTCAAGGTGCATACGAAGGGCAAGCCGATCGCAGATGATGTAAATCTGGACGTACTTGCGCGCCGTACGCCGGGCTTTACGGGCGCAGATCTCAGCAATCTCGTGAACGAGGCGGCTCTCCTTGCTGCGCGTCGCGATAAGAAGAAGATCTACATGCCGGAGATGGAGGAGGCAATCGAGCGCGTGCTGGCAGGTCCCGAGCGTAAGTCCCACGTCATGACGGACGAGGAGAAGCGCCTCACGGCATACCATGAGGGCGGACATACCCTCGTCGGGCTGCTGCTCGAGCACGCCGACCCCGTGCACAAGGTCACGATCATCCCGCGCGGACGTGCGGGCGGCTATATGCTCTCCCTGCCGAAGGAGGATCGCTCCTATCGCACGCGTTCCGAGCTCTTTGACCGCATTAAGGTTGCACTCGGCGGACGCGTCGCGGAGGAGGTTGTGCTCGGCGAGATCAGTACGGGTGCCTCGAGTGACATCCAGCAGGCGACGCAGATCATCCGCAGCATGATTATGCAGTACGGCATGAGCGACACCATCGGCCCCATCGCATACGGTGAGGAGAACCATCAGGTCTTCCTCGGGCGCGACTTCAACCGCGACCGCAACTACTCCGAGGAGGTCGCGGGTGAGATCGACCGCGAGGTGCGCCGCTACATCGAGGAGGCATACGAGGCGTGCCGCGTCCTCATCACGGAGAACCGCGAGAAGCTCGACCTTATCGCCAATGCACTGCT
>CAUVFG010000205.1:0-2812 GCA_963551125.1 uncultured Selenomonas sp.
GCAGCGGCTGGGCGGCGGGCTTTGGGCGCATCGGCGGCATGATCGCGCCGATGCTCGTGGGCGTGATGCTTGCGCACGCGTTCCCGATGAGCGGCATCTTTATGATGTTTGCAGCGATTTTTGCATTGATCTCAGGGGCTGTCATCATTCTTGGCCGTGAGAGCAAACAGCAAACGCTTGAAGAACTGGAGCATTCACTGAGCTGACGGAAAAAACTAGCGAAAATCTCTTGACTATGCTACAATAGAGCAGATAGACTCTATTGTAGCATTTTTTGAGGTGACATTTTGCAATATTCTTTGAAGCGCCTTGCAGCGGTATCTCTTTTTGCGTTTACGATAAATTTTTACACGCCGCAAGTTCATGCGATGCCCCCGATTCTCCCGTACAGCGAGCTGACGGAGGGGATGCAGGGGACGGCATACACGGTTCTTGATACCTCGGGTGAGATCCGTACGTTCCCTGTCGAGATTCTCGGTCCGATGGAGGGGGGCAAGGGGGCGCAGCGCATGATTATGGCGCGGACGAGCGGTGACTTTATCGAGCAGGTTGGCGGCGTCCTCCAAGGGATGAGCGGCAGTCCTGTCTATGTTGGCGACCGTCTGGTTGGTGCGCTCGCAGCGGGGCTGAAGGATCTCAGTCCCTATACATTCTTCATCACGCCGATCGAGGATATGACGCCGCTCTGGTCGATGCCGGATACAAAGAATCAGACGAATATTGATACGATTGATTTGGTGAAGGAGCTTGAGGAGCGCAAAAAACTTGACGAAAAGCGCCGCCTGCGCGAGCGCGAAAAGGCGTTTGCGAAGATGTCGCGCGCGGAGCGCGAGGCGGAGTGGCGCGATATGATGGGGGCACTCAAGGGGGAGCAGACGGCAGATGCGGCATCTGCGGAGCGTACAGACCCCGCATCGGCGGCAGAGGATACCGCTGTGAAGACTGCGTCTGCAAGCGATACGTCTGCCCTGGAGGAGAAGGCATATGTTTTTGCGCAGGGCTTCAATGCGGCGGGGATGCGCTATTTGCAAGACAATCTTCCGATGAGGGGGACGACGCTCCTTCCCCTTGGCGGTTTTGGCGGAAATGCTCCCGCCCATACGAACTATGACGCAGTACTTACCGGCGGTCAGCCGGTCGGCGTGGCACTCGTCTACGGTGATTTCAGCATCGGTGCGACGGGTACGGTGACGGCGGTCGACGGCAAGAAGGTCGTGGCATTCGGGCATTCCTTTATGCACAAGGGGAATGTCAACTACTTTATGACGGATGCGGATGTCATCGGGACGATCGCGGGGCAGAGCAACGGCGTGAAGATCGCGAACATCGGCAGTGTGATCGGGCGCGTCAATCAGGATCGTGAGACGGGGATTGCGGGCATTCTTGGGACGCTTCCGACCTCCGTGCCCGTGCAGATTCACGTCAAGGACAATGCACTCGGGACGGAGGAGACGTTCGGTGCACAGATCGCCTACGACGAGGACTTTCTGCCGATTCTCTCGGGCAGTGTCGCCTATGCTGCGATGAGCCGCGTTGCGGACTCGCTCGGCAGCAGTACGGCGCATGTGCGCTTTGCCATCCGTACGAATGCCTACGAGGGCGGTCTTTTTGAGCGCCGCAATATGTACTATAGTCCGGCAGATGTCGGACAGGTTGCCGTGACGGAACTGTTGCAGGCGATGAATCTGATTGTGACGAATGCGGAGAAGGAGTCCGATGTCATCGATGTCAATGTGGATGTGGAGCTGGATGCGGGGCGTGAGACGGCACTGCTGGTCTCGGCGACCCCGGATAAGATGACGGTGAAGCCGGGCGATACGGTGACATTTCAAACGAAGATCCGCCCATACCGCAAGGCGGAGGAGACGCTCTCGATTCCGTATCAGGTACCCAAGACACAGCCCACGGGGACGCTGAATCTCGACATTCGCGGGGGCGGCTTTGTCCCCGTGAATCCGCTGATGCTGCTGGCACAGGCGGGGCTTGAGGTTCCCGACGATGAGGAGAAATTCAAATCGACGGGGGATCGCCTCCGTGAGCTTGCGGAACAGGGGCAGAACAACGAGATTATCATTGCGCCGGGTGCGGCACCTGCACCGACCTCCGAAAAGGAGATGAAGAAGCGCATGAAGGCGGCGGCGAAGGCATCGGAGCGTGCGGCAAAGGAAGAGCCGGAAAAGCGCGTGACGCTGCTTGCCGATCGGAAGAAGCGGGAAGAGAAGGAAAAATTCTTCGCACCGTATGTCATCGAGAACGTGATACACGCGACGCTCAAGGTGGAGAGGTAAGCCGCAAGGAGGGGAACGGCGAATGGAACAACTGGTCATTCATGGGGGCAATCCCCTGCGCGGCCACGTGAAGATCGGCGGGGCAAAGAATGCGGTGCTGCCGATCATTGCGGCGGCGCTCCTCGGTAGCCGCGGCGTGAGCGTGCTCGACGATGTGCCGGCGCTCGAGGATGTCTATACGATCTCCTCGGTGCTGCGCTCACTCGGGGTGAAGGCAGATTACTCCGCCAAGGAGCACCGCCTGACGATTGATGCGTCGCGCATTGAGACGATCTCGGCGCCCTATGAGCTTGTGCGCAAGATGCGCGCGTCCTTTCTCATCATGGGTCCTCTGCTTGCACGCGAGGGCCGGGCAGAGATCTCGCTGCCCGGCGGCTGTGCGATTGGAACGCGCCCGATTGACCTGCATCTCAAGGGCTTTGAGGCACTCGGTGCTAAGATCGACATCACGCAGGGGGCGATCCACGCCTCCGCGCCGCATGGGCTCAAGGGCGCACGCATCTATTTCGACTTCCCGAGCGTTG
>CAUVFG010000206.1:0-2802 GCA_963551125.1 uncultured Selenomonas sp.
GCAGGGACATCGAGATGTTCGACGAGAAGATGAAGCGCGGCTACATCGACAAGACCGGCACCGAGGTGATCTCGACGAAGCACGACTATATCGCCGCATTCGAGGACGGTATGGCACCCGTCCGCATACGGGGGAAGTGGGGCATCATCAGTCGTACGGGTGACTATATCGTGCCGCCAAATTTCAATTCGATCCGCCGCTTCTCCGAGGGGCTCGCGGCGGTGCAGCAGAGCGAAATGTGGGGCTACGTTGATCGCAATGGTGCAGTCGTCATCTCCCCTGTATACGAGGATGCGGCCGACTTCCACGAGGGGCTTGCCGCCGTCCGGCAGGGATCAAAGAGCTTCTTCATCGACCGGACGGGACGCGCGCCATTCCTCCTCCCGAGCACGATCACCGAGATCGGCATGTTCAACGAGGGGCTTGCACCCGTGAAGATCGATGGCAAGTGGGGCTTTATCGACACGAAGGGCAATCTCGTCATCCCGCCCACATACAACGATGTGCGTACGCACCAGTACGAGACAGATCGTCTGTAACGTGCGGATTCATCGCAAAAAAAGACAGCTGCACGAAGCTGAAAACTCCGTACAGCTGCTTTTTTCATTAGTTGGAATGTCACAGCATTGCAGATACGGCTGCCGCCGTCGCAGCAGAACCCTGCGCTGCCTTCGACATAAGCAGCGGATCCGCGCTCTGCTCGCGTGCCTGCCGCTCGATCTTCTCGATTGTCTCGGAGACGAGATCCTTGCCCGCCTCCGGGTGCGAGCCGCGCGTCACGATCTGGGAGACGAGCTTTGTCCCCTCGTAGATCTGCGTGATGACCGAGCCGTCCGCCAGCACGCGCGTGATGACCGTATCGCCGACCTTCTCCGCCCAGTCACGTGCCTCTGCCGCCTTCGATTCCTTAAGATTCTGCAGCATCCGCGCAAAGGTATCGGACGTATCCTCCTTTGCAGAGACATTACGCCGCGCGGACGATGTCGGTACAACGCCGCCACTGCCATAGATTTTCTCCAGCTCCATTCCTGTCCCTCCCTTCGCGCTTCCTGCCGTGAATTCTTTTCCTTACCATTTCTATCGGAGAAAACGCGATGTCCTTAAGGATTTCCCTTGAATTCGCAGCGGTTTTCCGATAATATAGAATCGTAGGAAAAAGGAGATGACGGCAATGAGTGAACTGCTTTCGTTCGGCTCGGACTATATGGAGGGCGCGCACGAAGAAATACTGAAACGGCTCGTGGAGACGAACATGGAGCAGACCGCGGGCTACGGTCTGGACACGTACTCCGAGGCGGCGCGGGCGAAGATACGAAAGGCATGCCGCGCACCGCACGCGGAGATTCACTTCCTCTCAGGCGGAACGCAGACAAATCGCATCGTGATCTCATCTCTGCTGCGCCCCTATGAGGGCGTCATTGCCGCCGACACGGGGCATATCAGTGTGCATGAGGCGGGCGCAATCGAGAGCGGCGGTCACAAGGTACTCGCCCTCCCGCATACGGACGGCAAGCTCACCGCGCGTGCCATCGAATCGTGCCTACGCGCCTATCATGAGGACGCGAATTGCGACCACATGGTGTGCCCCGCCATGGTCTATCTCTCGCATCCGACCGAGTACGGCACGCTCTACACAATGGACGAGTTCGAGATCATCAGCGCGATCTGCCGCACGAATCGGATTCCGCTCTTCCTCGACGGCGCACGGCTCGCGTACGCGCTCGGCTGCCCCGCGAATGAGCTGACGCTCCCCGCGATTGCGCGCCTGACGGATGCGTTCTACATCGGCGGGACGAAGTGCGGCGCGCTCTTCGGCGAGGCGGTCGTGTTCCCGAAGCCCGGTACTATACCGCATTTCTTCACCATCGTCAAGCAAAGTGGAGCACTGCTCGCAAAGGGACGTGTGCTCGGCATCCAGTTCGACACGCTCTTTACCGATGGGCTGTATGAGCGCGGCGGCGCGCACGCCGTCACGGCGGCCGACCGCATCCGCACGGCACTCACGGAGAAGGGCTATCAGCTCGCTGTGGACAGCCCGACGAATCAGATCTTCCTCGCGCTCAACGCCGAACAGTACGCGCACCTCTCTGCACACGTCGCAATGGGATTTTGGGAGAAACAGGGCGACGTGACCATCATGCGCATCGCGACCAGCTGGGCGACACGGGATGCGGACGTGGAGCGACTGATCGCTGTGTTGTAAAACGCGCGGTCGTCCTTGACGATGCTACGCACAAATGATAAAATGGATATTACTTAGTGCGAAGTAAAATGGAAAATGATCCACAGGGACGCACAGACCGCGTTCCTCCGCTGCGTCTTTCCAAAACGGCGCAATCCGCGCCGGATAAGGAATAGATACGATCTGCCATACGATCTTCCGTCCGAAAAACGCATTTTGACGGCAAAAACAGCGCGAAAAACGGATGACTTTCCAAAACGCCTTCACAGCCCGCGTGGGACAAGGGCTGGGGACGACAGAGTCCCAACACACATCATGCTGCGTGCGGCATTGAAACTTCAACTCCGTGGGAACGTGCGAAATCAACGATCGTCCCAACACACATCATGCTGCGTGCGGCATTGAAACTGCATGAACCGCAGGAGCGCCAACTGTGCAACCGTCCCAACACACATCATGCTGCGTGCGGCATTGAAACGGCGGGGAAAGAATCAGCCGGAATGTGTCAGGACGTCCCAACACACATCATGCTGCGTGCGGCATTGAAACTTAAACGACGAACACTTGTCACGCCAGTCGTTCTGTCCCAACACACATCATGCTGCGTGCGGCATTGAAAC
>CAUVFG010000207.1:0-2754 GCA_963551125.1 uncultured Selenomonas sp.
TGAAAAATGGTAAGATGAGCGCGTATGCTTTTGCCGTGCGGACAGGGATCTGTTCGGTATTCTTTTAGAAAAAGGGTGGTACGCAAAATGAACGAACTTCTCTATAAGATTCCTGCCAATACACCGCGCGAAGAGATCATCCGAGAGCTCAAGGCACATCCCGAGGTGCGCTTCGTCTCGCTCGTCGGGATCGACATGGCAGGGAATGATACGGATGAGAAGATTCCCGTGCGGATTTTCATTGAGGATATTGAGAAATTCTACAACGGAACTGCCGTACAGACGGACGGCTCCTCCGTTGTTCTGCCGAAGATTGCAACGATCAACAACGCGAAGGTGGATCTCCCGATTGATCCTGCCGTCAACTGGTTTGTCGACTATGACCCCGAGGGGACGGATGAGGAGACGGGGCTGCCGATTGGAACGCTGCGCATTCCGTCCTTCATCATTCACGAGGAAAAGCGTGTTGACTCGCGTGCAGTGCTCGTGGATACGCTCGCCTATGTGAAAAAAGAACTCCTCGACTTCTTCCATGCAAATCCGAAGATCTCTGGTACGCCCTCTCTGGATGGTACGGACATTGTGGACATTGCGTTTACCTCGGCGACGGAGCTTGAGTTCTGGGTCAAGACGCCGCTTGACGACAACGCATCCATCGAGGAGATGTCTGCCTCGCAGGTGATGAACGAGCAGTATTGGGAGCGTACGCACGGCGCTGTGCGTACGGCGCTTGAGGACTGCATTATCCAGCTCGACAAATACGGCTTTCACATGGAGATGGGGCACAAGGAGGTCGGGGGTCTCAAGGCGCAGATCAATGAGAGCGGGCGCATGACGCATGTCTGCGAACAGATCGAGATCGACTGGCAGTATGACAGTGCCGTGCAGGCGGCGGACAATGAGCTTTTCGTCCGCACCTTTGTCCGCGAGATCTTCCGTCTCTACGGGCTTGAGGTCAACTTCAAGGCGAAGCCGCTCATCGGGCTTGCGGGCAATGGTGAGCACACGCATCTGAGCCTTGCGGCGATCACGAAGGACGGCAAGCGTCACAGTCTCTTCGCTGCGGACGATCAGAATGCACACTATATGAATGCGGTCGGCTATGGCGCACTCATGGGGCTGCTCAAGAACTATGAGGCGATCAATCCGTTTGTCTCCGCGACGAACGACGCATTCAATCGTCTGAAGCCCGGATTTGAGGCACCCGTCTGCGTCGTCACCTCGTTCGGGGCGTCGCCCGCGATCCCGTCGCGTAACCGCACAGTGCTCGTGAGTCTCATCCGCGACCTCAAAAATCCGCTCGCAACGCGCTTTGAGCTGCGTGCGACGAATCCATACTCGAACACCTATCTTGTCATCGCCGCATCCTATCTTGCAATTCTGGACGGCATCCGGTATTCGGCGGGGCGCACAGCGGAACAGCTGCTCGCGGAACTCTCGAAACAGCCGGGAGAGTCGGCAGGCTATCTTGAGAAAGACCGTGCCTATCGGAGCGAGGAGGATGTATTCGAGCACTACACGGCGGACGAGCGCGACGCGCGCTTCGGCAAGCCGCCCGCAACGGTCTGGGAGAACATGCTCGGCTTTGATCTCTACCCAGAAAAGGTGGCGGTGCTCACACAGGCGAATACACTCCGTCCGCAGATCATCGACTCCTTCCGCACAGGGGCACTCCTGCGTTGGAAGATCGAGCTCATCAGCCGCATCATCCCTGAGAACCGCAACATCGTGCGCCGCATGACGGAGATCAAGAGCGATTTCCTGACGGATCAGGATGCCTATATGTGGAACAAGATCCACGATCTGCGCATCTATCTCGCGAAGGATACGATCGACGACAAGGCGCTTTTCACGTTGCTCATCAAGGCGCTGAATGAGGGCGACTACCCGACGGCGTCCGCCCTGCAGCTCGAGATGTACGCAAAGATGGAGGAGCTCAAGGAGCTTTACGACGTGTATAAAAAGAATATGATTTGACTGTAAGGGGCTCTGCCGAAATATCGGCAGAGCTCTTTTGATTGGGCTTGATTTTATGGTATAATAGAGACAAATATAAGGATTTTGCACTGTGAGGGACATGATGGTCGAAGGGCATAAGGCGCGACAATATCAGGATACGGTGTTTCGCCTGTATTTCAGCGACACGATGCGTCTGCGGGAGCTGGCGGGAGCACTGCACGGACGGACGTACACATCGAAAGAACAGCTGAAAATCGTTACGTTGGATGGGGCGTTCCTGTCACAGCTGAAAAACGATATTTCATTTATACTTGCGGGGCGGCATCTTGTTTTTATAGAGCATCAGAGTACCCCGAACGAGAATATGCCCCTGCGCTGCCTTTACTATGTCTGTGAACAGTTTCGCAGGAAGATTGATGCAAAGTTGCTCTATCAAAACAGGAAGGTCATGCTTCCCGTGCCGGAGTTTCATGTATTCTATACGGGTGTGAAGGTGTTGCCGGAGGAGTCGGTCATGAGGCTCTCTGACGCATTTTGTGCGGATGATGTGGAGACGAATCTGGAGCTCAAAGTCAGCATTCACAACGTTGTCTATGGGGAGCAAAAACAACTCCTGATACAAAGCCGTGCACTGCATGACTATAGCTTCTTTATTGATGCGGTCAAACGGAACATTGCGGCAGGGATACCGCGTGTGGAAGCGATTCGCAGCGCTATACGCTATTGCAAAAAGCATGAGATTATCGAGATGCGCCGTAAAACCCCTAGCTTCAGCTATGGGGATATAAGGCGCGT
>CAUVFG010000208.1:0-2700 GCA_963551125.1 uncultured Selenomonas sp.
CGAATCGCGTGCAGGTACTCGAACGCTATCGCAGCGGCAAACTGCCAAACCCAAGCAAGCCCGAATACGGGTGGGCACAGACGGAGGACGCGCTCTCCTTTGTCAAAGAGGAGGGGCAGCAGGTCATTGACTGCATCGTCACAGCAGAACTGCGGCGCGGCGACACGCCCGCACGCCACTCTGCCGCCGTGCGCAGCATCCTCCGCGTCGAGGGCATCCCGACGCTTGTACGCATCCTGCAGGCGCTCGGTGCTCTAAAACTCGACCGCGGCAGTTGGTACTACGGATCGAACGAGGCAAAGGCATCGACCCTCAGCCACCTGCTGAAAGTCTCCCACCCGCGTGCGGGCGAGACGGCAGCAGACCTGAAGGCGGCGCTTGCGGGAAGCGGCATCACGGAGCAGCGGCTCATCGAAGTCGCTATGTATGCCCCGCAGTGGATCCCGCTCATCGAGGAGCATCTCGGCTGGCGCGGTATGGCGAGCGGCTGCTATTACTTCCAAGCACATACGAGCGACATTCCGAAGGATCGCGAGAGCACAATCGCAAAGTACACGCCGATCGCCATCGAGGATCTGAAAGAGGGCGCGTTCGACATCGATTGGTTCAACGCAGCGTACAAGGAACTCGGCAAGGCACATTTCGAGTGTCTCTATGATGCCGCGAAATACATCTCCGACGGTGCGAAGCACGCACGTGCACGCAAGTTTTCCGATGCCGTGCGCGGCATGATGAAACTCGCAGACGTGGAGAAGGAGATCGCGGCGAAGCGCAACAAGGATCTCGTCCTGTGCTGCGGGCTGATCCCGCTGAAACGTGCGCGGGAGAAGGATATGCTCGCACGCTACACATTCCTGCAGAACTTCCTCAAGGAGAGCAGGCAGTTCGGCGCACAACGCCGTGCGAGCGAGGCAAAGGCGGTCGAGATCGCCCTCTCGAACCTCGCGCGTGCCTGCGGCTTTGACGATGTGACGCGACTCGTCTGGACAGCGGAGACAGAGCTCATCAAGGCGCACGCCGCGCACTTTGCGCCAAAGGAGATCGAGGGTACGGAGCTATGCCTCTCCGTCGCAGAGGACGGTGCCGTCTCCCTCTCCTGCACCAAGGGCGGCAAAGCACTGAAATCCGTCCCCGCAAAGCTGAAGAAGAATGCCTACGTGCTCGAACTGAAGGAAGCGGAGCAGAATCTGAAGGAGCAGTACCGCCGTACGCGAAAGATGCTCGAGGAGATGATGGAGGACGGCACGCCGCTCCTCGCTCATGAGATCGCAAACGTCATGGAGCACAACCCCGTGATTGCGCCGCTCCTAAAGACACTCGTATTCAAATGCGGTACAGCGCTCGGCTTCTACGAGGACGGCGCACTCGTCACGCCCGACGGCACACGCACAGAAGTCGCGGCGGATGCGGAAGTGAAAATCGCCCACGCGCTCGATCTCTATGAGAGCGGCACATGGGCGGCATATCAGGCAGATCTCTTTGAAAAGGGCATCCGTCAGCCGTTCAAGCAGGTATTCCGCGAACTCTACGTCAAGACAGCGGACGAACGCGGCAAGGAGACGAGCCTGCGGTATGCGGGGCATCAGATCCAGCCCGCAAAGACCGTCGCGCTGCTCAAAACGCGCCGCTGGGTCGTCGACGGCACGGACGGACTGCAGCGCGTCTACTACAAGGCGAACATCATCGCGCGCATCTACGCGCTCGCCGACTGGTTCTCGCCCGCCGACATCGAGGCGCCCACGCTCGAATGGGTGGACTTCTTCGACCGCAAGACGTTCAAGAAATTGCCCATTGACGATGTACCCGACCTCGTCTTTACCGAGGTCATGCGTGATGTCGATCTCGTCGTCTCCGTCGCGCACGTCGGCGGCGTCGATCCCGAGGCAAGCCACTCCACCATCGAGATGCGCCGCGCCATTGTCGCGTTCAATCTGCCGCTCTTTAAGCTCGACAACGTCCGTCTCGAGGGCACGCACGCGCATATCCACGGAACGCTCGGCGACTATACCGTCCACCTCGGCAGCGGCATCGTACAGCAGAAGGCGGGCGCAATGATCAATGTCCTGCCCGTCCACAGCCAGCATCGCGGGCGCCTCTTCCTCCCGTTCCTCGACGAGGATCCGAAGACGGCGGAGATCATGTCCAAGATCGTCCTCTTTGCCGAGGACGGCAAGATCAAAGATCCGTTTATCTTGGAGCAGATCAAGACGAAGGGCTGAACCGATAACGAGGCCTGCTCTCGGAGCACCCCTACCGTCACGCCTGCGGCGTGCCACCTCCCCCGCTTCGGCGGGGGAGGCTAATATACCGTAATTAAAGCCTCCCCCGTCGCACGGGGGAGGGGGACCGCGTGAGCGGTGGTAGGGGCGCTTTGGGCGCGCAACACGAACAAAAGCATAACAAAGGCGCTGTTGGATAAGTCAAAATGACTTCGGAGAGCAGCTCCATTTCACAACATCCATCACAGCAAAAAAAACCGCACGGAACTCTGATCGGTCATTCCACCGACTCAGAGCCCTGCGGTTTTTCTTTGCAGTAGTATTCGATTGTTCAATGATTTCCTCCGCGTGCGGAACTACGCCGACGCCGCTTCGGCATCGGTCGCAGGACGGTGTCCGCCCAACTCGACGATGTACGGGTCTCCAAACAGCTCGCGCGTCGCGTCGCTGTGGATATCCTCCTCCAACGAGCGCAGCGAAC
>CAUVFG010000209.1:0-2692 GCA_963551125.1 uncultured Selenomonas sp.
AGACGGGCGCAAAGCGCAACTCCCTCTTCGGCACGGAGGTCGCGCAGACGCAGGACACGATCGAGAATTTCTCCGAGAAGATTGCGGCGGGCAAGGCGGCGCAGCGCACCGAGGAGTTCATGATCATCGCACGCATCGAGAGCCTGATCCTCGAAAAAGGGCTTGACGACGCCCTTACGCGCGCGGAGGGCTACGTGGCGGCGGGCGCGGACGGCATCATGATCCACTCGCGCGCCAAGTCGCCCGATGAGGTCATTGCATTCTGCGATGCGTTCCGCGCAAAGCATCCGAATGTCCCCATCGTCGCCGTTCCCTCCTCCTACAACACAATCACGGAGGCGGAGCTTGCATCACACGGCGTGCGCATCGTCATATACGCGAACCAGCTGACGCGTGCGGCATTCCCCGCGATGGAGAGCGCAGCACGCTCCATCCTCACACACCACCGCGCACACGAGATCGACAGCACGCTGCTGCCGATCAAGGACATCATCCGACTGATCGAGGTCATGTAATTGGGAAACAAATGGAAAGAGATCTGGAATCGCAGGAGGCCCCTCACGGGCGGACTCGACGGCGACTGGACGCACGTCTTCCTAGAGCTGAAGCGGCTCAACGGCTATGATGTCATGGGGGGCAGCATCCCGCTTGAGTCATTTTTGAACTTTCACGCAGGGCTCGTGGAGCTGCTCGAGCTCACGCCCGGTAAGTCCGTCTATGAGGTCGGCTGCGGCGCGGGCGCGAATATGTACCTCATGCAGCGCGAGGGGATGATTGTCGGCGGCTCGGACTACGCCGAGGGGCAGATCGAAACGGCGCATGCTGTCGTTCCCAACGCACGCGAGATGGGAGCGATGGAGGCGGCGAATATCCCGACGGAGGAGAAGTACGATGCCGTCTATTCCGGCGGCGTCTTCTCCTATTTCCCCGATCACGCCTATGCGACCCGTGTGCTCGAGCGCATGGTTGAAAAGTCGCGGTACGCCATCGGCATCACGGAGCTGCACGACCGTGCGAAACGGCAGGACTATCTCGCGTTCCGCCGCGCGAACATCCCAAACTACGATGAACGCTATGAGGGGCTGGGGCGTCTCTTCTTCCGCCGCTCCTTCTTTGAGGAGTTCGCGGCGCGCCACAATCTGCACCTCGTGATGCCTCCCCTCGAGCTTGCGGAGTACTGGAACAACCCGTTCGTCTTTACCTGTTTTATGTATCGGAAGTGACCTATGGACATCAAACGCAACATCCTCCTCAACCCCGGCCCCGCAACCACGACCGATACGGTCAAGCGTGCGCAGCTCGTCCCCGACATCTGCCCGCGTGAGCGTGAATTCGGTGCGCTCATGCGGGAGCTGGGAATCGACTTGTTAAAGGTCGTCCACGCAAATGAAGCGGAGTGGACGACCGTCCTTTTCTGCGGCTCGGGTACGATCTGCATGGACGCGTGTGTCAGCTCGCTCATCCCCGCTGACGGAAAGCTCCTCATCGTCAATAACGGCGCGTATTCTGCACGTGCGGCGGCAATGGCGCGTGCGTACAGCGTGCCGCATATCGACCTCTCCTTCCCCGTGGACGGCCTGCCCGACCTCGCCGCTGTGGAACGCACCCTCGATGAGAATCCCGACATCACCGCCGTCTACACGACCCATCAGGAGACGGGGACGGGCATCCTGAACCCCGTGCGGGAGATCGGCGCACTCGCCCACGCGCACAATGCCATCATGATTGCAGATACGATCTCGACCTACGCCATGATCCCGTTCCCCGTGGACGAGATGAACATCGACGTGTGTATGTCGTCCGCGCAAAAGGGCATCCAGGGCATGACGGGGCTTTCGTTTGTGCTGGCGAAAAAGTCCGTGCTCGCAGCGGCAAAGGCGTATCCCGTGCGCTCGTACTACACGAACCTCGTCATGCAGTATGAGGGATTCGAAGAGACGGGCGAGATGCGCTTCACCCCGCCCGTGCAGACTGTGTACGCGGCAAAACGCGCCCTCGCAGAGTATTTTGCCGAGGGCGCGGCGAAGAAATGGGCACGCCACACACGTACCATCGAGGCGATCCACGAGGGACTTGCAAAGCTCGGGCTAAAGGAAGCCATTCCGCGTGCGATCCAATCGGGGCTGGTCGTTGCGGTGGAGTATCCGCAGGACTTCGACTTCCTCCGCGTACATGACTACTGCTATGAGCGCGGCTACACGATCTACCCCGGCAAGATGCAGAGTGCCGCGACGTTCCGCCTCTGCGCCCTCGGGGCGATTGACGAAGCGGACATCCGAGGTTTTTTCCGCGTGTTTGCGGAAGCGCTGAAGGCTTAGGGGGGTATCCCCTCCCCTTACGGTACGGGGGAGGAACCGCTTGCGTAACGAGAGGGCTGTGAAGCGTACCGCCTCGCAAAAACGAAAGGACATCATGACGGACGATTTCACCGTATTTTGGCAAAACAACGAACGCGCCCGTGCACTTTTCTACGACCTCCTTGCCCGCGCGCAGCGCGAGGAATACGACGACGACTTCCTCGCCCGACTCGCCGCCTATCGGGAGGCGGGGGGCGATGCGGTGCACGCGGACATCTTTGCCGCAGAGTATCTCCTCCATCATGGCGATGCGGAGAATGCCGCGCTCTGCGGGGAGCGGGCCTTTCGCAGCCGCCCCGTCGAGCCGCGTGTCTGGCGCGTGCTCGCACGTGCCT
>CAUVFG010000210.1:0-2617 GCA_963551125.1 uncultured Selenomonas sp.
CGGGCGAGGTATCCATGCCGTAGTTGATGGAGCTGAACGGCACCTGTGCGCCCGCACGGGAGTGCAGCGTGTTAAAGTTGTGGATGAGCGCCTCCATCGCCTGATGCGTCTCCTCCTCGACGCTCTCGCACGCGAGCTGATAGACGGTGCGTGCGTCCGCTTCGAGCTCCTGCGCGACCGGTGTCTCAAACGCCGCGCTGTAGACGGCGTGCAGGGCGCGTGTGAGTTCGGCGCGTGCCTTCTCCGCGCGTTCGTCGTCCTGCTTTTCCGCATAAATGCAGACGGCAAAGTCGAGCTCCGCACGCAGTGCCTTTTTGAATGCGTCGTGCGTGAAATGCCCGCGTCCGAGGCGGTAGAGCAGTGCCTTCCATGCCTCCTCCACAATCGCCTTGCGGAAGGACTTTTTCACGCCGTCCGCCATCGCATAGTCAAATGCGTTGATGCTCTGCCCGCCGAACATATCGTTCTGGTTCGACTGAATGGCGATGCACGCGAGGCTCGCGTACGCACGGATGGAGTTTGGCTCACGCAGGAAGCCGTGTCCCGTGGAGAAGCCGCCGCGAAAGAGTTTGAGCAGGTCGATCTGGCAGCAGTTGAACGTGATGAGTGAGAAGTCCTTGTCGTGAATGTGAATGAAGTTCTCGCGGTCGGCAGCAGCGTAACGCTCGTCGAGCACGTAGTTGTCGACGAAGTGCTTCGCGCCCTCCGCGCCGAGCTTGAGCATAATGCCCATGGACGCGTCCGTGTTGATGTTCGCATTGTCGCGCTTGAGGTCGGAGTCGACGGAATCCGCGAAGAAGATGTCGCGGTAGCTCGCCATGAGGTGTTTCTGCGCGAGTCGACGCTGCGCGTGGCGCTGGCGGTAGGTGATGTAGCGGCGCGCAATGTCGTGGAAGCCATGCACAAGCAGCTGCTTTTCAACAAGATCCTGAATCTCCTCGACGCTGATCTCCGTGCGGTCGCCGAACGCCTCCTCTACGGTGTTTGTCACCGCGTCGATCTCGATGCCCGTCATCGGGTGAACGTACTCCTTGCTCGCCGCCGCGATTGCATTGCGGATCTTCGCACGGTCATAGGGGACGGCGTGTCCTGCACGCTTCGTTACGGTCGTCACTGTCATATTTGAGCTCCTTTGTAAAACACTATATGTTGTGTTTAATATGTCGTTATAGCAGAACATATTGTATCAAAGGACGATTGAAATGGCAAGGATTTTTTACAGGGTCGCTTATTTGTGAACGATGCAAACGATTCCGAATTATGTTATACTATGAGGAAAGTTCTTCTCTACAAAAAGAAAGGAGCTGTCCCCATGCGCCCCATTCTCTCCATCGGACTCATCGCACTCCTGCTCTGCACAGCCGGATGCACGAATCCCGTCAGCAAGATCATCGACAAGCTGACGGATGATGAGCCCGCCACTTCGCAGCAAAGCACGACCACGAGCGCCCCTGCGCCCCCACAGACGCAGACACGGGAGCAGCCCACCGCGCAGCAGCAGAACGCCGCCCCCGCCGCACAACAAGCACAGCCCGCAGCGCCCGTTGCCTCACCGGCAGGAAATACAGCTGCGCCAACCACTGCAGCCGCACCCGCCAAGGCAGTTGCCGAGGAAACGCGCACCATACCTGCTGTGCATACGGAGGATACGCCGACAGAAGAGTCCGCGCGCCCTGCGGCAGCTTCCTCGGGGAAGAGCCTCCTCATCAAAAAGAGTAAGTTCCGCCTGTATCTCCTCGAGGACGGCAATATCGTTCAGTCGTGGCCCGTTGCCCTCGGCAAGAACGCGGGGCAGAAACGCGTGAGCGGCGATATGAAGACGCCGGACGGTACCTTCCCCATCGACGAGGTGCTTGACTCCTCCTACTGGACGCATGATTTCCATGACGGCAAGGGCGAGATTGCGGGCGCATACGGCCCGTACTTCATCAGCCTCGATACCTCGAATCTCTCGGGCGGTGCATGGGACGGCATCGGCATCCACGGCACGCACGATCCCGCAAGCATTGGGACGTGCGCCTCCGAGGGCTGCATCCGCATGCACAACAGCGACCTCCTCGCGCTGAAGGCACAGATCGACGTCGGTACCGAGGTAACGATTGAGGAGTAAAAAATACGAAAAGCCGCTTCCCACTACGAAATGATGGGAAGCGGCTTTTTTGATCGGAAAATTTGTTTGTATTTCTGTACATCGCAGTGTATAATGCAAATGAAACGTCCTAGGGCGGGAGCAATCCCGCGGCGGTGTCTTTCCCCCGAAAGGGGGTGAGTAAGTTGAGTGAATTTGACGCGATCGTATTGCTCGTCGTGGCAACAGGCTACTTGCTTGCGATAACCAAAAAGAAATAACCGCCCATCCTAACCTATGAGCGGTTGTTAAAAAATAACTGCAAATTACGGAAAGATGCCGCATAGGACGTTTCTTTCTGTTTTTATTATAGCATTCCACAAAGCCATTGACAAGGGAAATATCAAGGGGGATTATTTCCCCCGCAGCAGCCTCATCACAAACTCTGCGCTACGGACTTTTGCAGAAAATACGTTTGTGTTTTTATGTCAAAGTGTATAGGAAGCACTGATAAATTCAGCCGCGCCATCTTGACGCATCTTTTTTGCC
>CAUVFG010000211.1:0-2580 GCA_963551125.1 uncultured Selenomonas sp.
CGGACGAACTGACGAGTGCGGTCGATATGTACCCGACGCTCGCACACCTGTGCGGCTTTCCCGTGGGGGAGAATGTGGACGGCGTGCTGCCGCGTCTTTTTGGCGGCACGGGACGCGACATCGCCTACAGCAACTCACTCTATCCGCTCAAACCCTACTTCCTCGCGGCACGATCGCGTACCCATACGTTCTGCCTGGAGACCGAGGATGTTACCGCCATCAACGGAACAGTCGATCTCGCGCGTGCTACGACCACCATCTATCCGAACGCACACGAATGCGAGGAGGGCTGTGCGGTGGACAGTCCCGCGCTGCGGGCGTTCTTCTATCCGCGCGTCCGCGCATTTTTGCAGGGGATTGGGAGCAATGGCGAGCAGTTCCCCCCACCGAAGGAGATATAGCATGACGGACGATTTTAGCGTGTTTTGGCGAAACAACGAACGCGCCCGTGCACTCTTTTACGACCTCCTTGACCGCACGCAGCGCAATGCCTACGACGACGACTTTCTCGTGCGTCTCGCCGCCTATCGGGAGGCGGCGCCGGACTCCGAGCGCGCAGACATCTTTGCGGCGAAGTATCTGCTCCATCACGGTGACGCAGAAACGGCGTGCATCTGTGCGGAGCGCGCCTATCGTATGCGTCCCGTGAGTTTTGCCGTCTGGCAGGTGCTTGCTGACGCTTACAACGCCGTTCATCGCTATGCGGATGCGCTCGTGATGCAGGGGTATCTGTCGAGCTGTCTCAATGTCCCAATTCACCTCAACCTCCCGAAGGACGTGCTCACGCGGGAGACGCTGGACCGCCTGTCGATTGCGATGGGAAAAGCCGGCTATGCGCCCATTGCGGTCTACCGCATGAACTATACGGAGGACGTGGGGCTGTTTCCCTCCGCAGAGCCGTTTTCCTTCGAATTTCTCCCCGTCGATCCTCAGATCGAGCCGCCCTACTATGTCGGCGTGCATACGGAGCAGGAGGTGCTCGGCGGCGGGGCATGGCGGCTGCGGGTTACGCGCGGGGCAAGGGGATTCGCCGAACACGTCGGCGGCGATTTCAATTTCGACATCATGCGCGCCCGCCGCGTGTACGGAAGCGCGAAGATTACATTGGATGACGGAGGGGCGTGTGTCCTGCCCGTTCTGGGGACGGCGGAGAATGGGCAGGAGCTGCACGTGCATACGGATACGGTGGACGATACGTCGTGGCTGAATGCGGCGACGCCGAACTTCTTCCGCCTGGACGAGCCTGCCGAACTTTCGTCCGATCAGGATTTTATCGTGGGAACGCCGATTCACCTCGGCCATGTCGTCCATCGCCGTCCGCTCGTGCTGAACATCCTTGTAGATGCGCTTCCGTGGGAGGTGCTGGGCGGGAATTTCGCGGCGCATATGCCGCGCACGGCGGCTTTTTTCGAGCGTGGAGTCACGTTTTGTCAGAGCTTTTCTACGGCGGAGTACACCTATCCGTCCCTTGCCGCGATCGAGACGGGGATGTACGCCCAGCACAGCGGGATGTTCAACGACCACGTTGCCGTGCCGCTTGCGCCGGAGATCGCTACGCTCTCGGAGCGCATGAAGGCGCTCGGCTATACGGCAACAAATATCATGGGTGATGGAACAGGCATCTACAACGGCGTGACGCGCGGCTATGACCGCCTCATCGTCTCACCCTATCGCCTGCCCGCCTATGAAGGGGTCGAGCGCACGATTCGCTATTTGGACGGTCTCTCCGATGCGGATCACTTCATCTTCCTGCATGTGACGGATGTACACCCATGGCCAAATCGACATTTTTCCTCGACGGTCTCCGTGCAGATGCATCTCCCCCTCGTCGCGCGTTTGGAGGGGCGGGCAGAGACGGTGCCGAGCCCGTATCTGAGTCCGACGGGGCTCAATCAGGCGACCTTTTGGCAGAATGTCCGCAATGTCGACCGCGCGCTCGGCATGCTGTTTGCCTATCTCGAGGAGCACTATGCGCCCAAGGACTATCTCGTGAATCTCTACTCCGATCACGGCGTTCCGATCTTCAGCGAGGAGCACTGTATTGTGGATGCCCATCTCACCCATACGGCATGGATGATGCGCGGGGCGGGCGTGCCCGAGGGCGTCGTCACGGATGAACTGACAAGCACGGTGGACATCTACAGGGCGCTCGGGCATCTGCTCGATTTTCCCGTGGATGAAAATGTGGACGGCGTGCTGCCAAAATTATTCGGAGGGACGGGGCGGGACATCGCGTTCAGCAACTCACTCTACCCGACGAAGCCCTATTTTCTCGCCGCACGTTCCGGTGCGCATACATTCTGTCTGGAGACGGCGGAGCCGGTTCTCATGGACGGTACGGTCGATCTCGCAAGGGCAACATATGCGATCTACCCGCGTGCGCACGAACGCGAGGCGGGTTATGCGGTGGACAGCGCGGAGCTGCGGGCGTTCTTCTACCCGCGCGTGCGGGAATTTTTGCAGGGGATCGGGAGCAACGACGAGCAGTTCCCCCCACCGAAGGAGATATAGCATGACGAACGATTTCAGCGTGTTTTGGCAAAACGATGAACGCGCCCGCACGCTCTTTTACGAACTTTT
>CAUVFG010000212.1:0-2579 GCA_963551125.1 uncultured Selenomonas sp.
TGAAAGCGCGGGTCGTGCGCGTAGATTTCGCCCTTCGTCTCGATGATGAGGGCGCGCGCAATTCTGCCCTCTGTGCGCTCGATGAGCAGGAAGTCCGGCGTGTAGCGTCCGATATACCGCCAGTCCGCTGCACCGCGCTGCTCATAGCAGCGGATGCGGAACTCCGTGAGACTGCGGTCACCGTTGTAGTAGGCTTCGATATTCCTCTCCGCGAGCAGTCGCTCGGGCAGGAGGGCTTGGAGAAAACGGCGTTCAAACGTGCTGTCCATGCGGTATGGCAGGTAGTGAAAGCTGCGCTCCTTGCCCACGGGCAGCCCCGACTGGCGGCGCAGTTTCTCTGCCTCTGCCGCCATGCCGACGCGCTCCATCGTCTGAATCGCCGCCTTGACATCCTGCGGTATTTCAAATTCTCCGCGATCATCCGCGAGAATGTTCTCCTGCGCCTGTGCGCTCGGGTAGTATTTCTCCGGCTCACGCGTGAGAATGGTACGCGGGAAGTCCGCAACGAGGAGATGTGCCTCGGCGGGGATCTCCTCGATCTCTACCTTGGTATGCCATTCCTCGGCAAAGGCGCGGCGGATGTTCGTACGCACGCGGCTCTGGATGACGCCGCGCCGATAGAAATGCAGACCCTCATGCTCCTCGGTGATTTTCGCAAAAATCTCACGCAGCGGCTCTTCGTACATGCGCAGGTCACGCAGGGAGAGCGTTCCGAAGCTCTCCTTGGCGATCTGCTGCAGCCAGAACGAAAAGACCGCGCCCGCACGCAGGTCAACGCCGCTCTCAAAGAGCCGCGTCTCCTGCACCATGCCAAAGAGGTCGCGCTCCGTGAATGTCTCCGTGCGTACGGTGTCGGGCGTGAGCGCACGCCGAATCTCGGCGGCGATGTCCTTTTTCACGCGGCTGTACTCCTGCGTGAGTTCGACGCGCATCTGCACGAAGGAGACGGGCGGCAGTCCCAGATGCGCAATGCGGCTGACGCGCTCCCGCTTCTCTACGGGGATACCGCCGCCGTGCTCGAACTCCGCGACGGTCGTGCGATGCTCCTTGGCAAGCTGTTTTTCAAGCAGTTTTGCGTTGGATTCGTTCAGATAGATGAGTGCTGTCTCGGGCGCCCCCTTGGTGATCTGGCGCAGGCAGCGGCAGGAGGTCTGGAGTACCTTGTTCAGCGGGCACGCGCCCTTCTGCGCGAGGATCACCCCCGTGAGCGAGCGGCAGTCCCAGCCCTCCTTGCCGATTTCGGCGAGCATGACGATGCGCACACGCGAGATGGGCAGATCCAGTGTGTCAAAGGCGAGCTGCGCCCCCTCGGCGGTCTTGTATGCCTTGTTTCCCCGATGGAATTTCAGAATGCTCTCCGCTGAGGACAGCCCCGCCTCCTCGACGATGGCGGCGACCTCGGCGTAGGATTCCTCCAGATTTTCTATGTTGCTGAAGAAGATCGCCAGCTTCGCACACGTTCCATCGGCGTATCTCGTATCACGATAGCGCGTGAGGAACTCGCGCAGCCCCGTCTGCATGATGGTGCGGCTCTCCATGCCCTGCTCTGCGCAGAGTACGGTCGGACGCTTGAGGAAGTTGCCGATGCCGTCAACGAGCCGATAGGAGCAGGCGATGGTCGGGATCTCCTCCACTTTGAATGTGAGGTTCTCCGTCAGCTCGATTTTCTGCGGCTTTGCGAGGTACGGCGTACCGGAGAAGCCGACGACGCCGCGCACGGAGCTGCCCGCACGCGTGCTCCACCCGGTCACAACGGCGCGCAGCTTGATGTCGTCGTCCGCCGCATGATGCGCCTCGTCGATGAATACGGCAAGCCCCGGCAGTCGGCCGATGCGGCTGCGCAGCTCGTTCGCAAGGCGTTCACGCTCATCGGGCGTATCCGCAAAGAGGGCGATGCCCCCGTCCGCCACTGTCACGCGGTCGAGGATGACCTTCTCCGCATTCGTGACGGCGACGAGCCCGATGAGGTCGGGATCTGCCTGATGGAGGGCAATTTTCTGTACGTTCGGGTTCTTTGCCCGCGTCGAGTTCTTTTGGCTTTTGCCCGCGTCCAGCATCTCAAATTTGAGCAGGCGGTGCACCTGCGATGCGGCAGGTTCGGCGAGCACCCACGTCGGGTCAAATCGCTGGATTGTGCGCAGACTTGGCACGACGGAGGATTTCAGCCCCGAGGGGACGAGAATGACGAAGTTGTGCGCAAAGGCGGGGTTCTTCGGCTCGGTCATGGCGAAGTAGAGGTCGAGGTAGATGAACGCCGCCATGAGGAAGGTCTTGCCCGCGCCCATCGGCAGTCCAAACAGGTACTCGGCGTAGCTGCGTCCACCAAAGATCGTGTGCAGCACGGCGGGCGCGTCGATCTGCTCCGGCTGCGCGGTCAGAGCGGCGACGATGCCGGGCGCACGCATTTTGCCGTCCTCCTCCATCGCCGCGAACTCATAGAGTGCGGCGGCGGCAGGGTTCTCGCGCAGGTAGGTGCGCACGGGGACGGGCAGCGGTAGGCAGTCCAAGTCAAGCGAGTTAAAAAAGCCATCACAAAAGAGGTCGCAGAGAGGGCGATTGCCGCCCGCGACCTTGAGAAA
>CAUVFG010000213.1:0-2577 GCA_963551125.1 uncultured Selenomonas sp.
CCCGTATGTGGATGGAGAACTCAGGCAGATAGTATTTCAGCGCAATCTCGTCCCAGTAGAGCTGATGATAGCGCTCCTCGGCGTAAAGCGCATTTGCGCACGCCGCGAGCCGCGCTCCGTCCTGTGCCGTCCAGTACGAGAGCCCGAGCATCTGATGACACGGGTGGTCGCTCGCCGTGTCGATGTGCGTGATCTTGCCCGCCGCATCCACGTCAAAGCACCAGTCATCCGTCACCTGGACGGGGAAGGCGATGTAGTTCGTGCGCTCCTGCGTGGACGTGACGATGGCGGGATTCGCGAGGTAGAGGTCGCCCTCGATGACATAGCTGTCCGCGAGCAGCCCCGCACGCCCCGCAAGGGCAATCGAGGAGATGTTGTTTGCACGTTCCCAGTCGGGATTGTCGAGGAACGTCAGATGCGGGTACTCTTCGCGGAGCGTGTCAAATGCCGCGCCGCAGTACCCCCGCACAATCGTTATCGACGAAATCCCCGCCGCATGAAGCGCATCTAAAATTGTCGCAATGATGGGCACGCCGCTGACGGGCACAAGGGGCTTTGGCACGCGATCCGTCAGCGGTGCAAGGCGCGCGCCGCGTCCCGCCGCGAGAATGACGGCACGCGTCACCCTGTGTGCGCCGTCACGTCCTGCTGTGCGCGGCTTTCCCTCCCGTGCATCCATCAGCACAGCCCCATCTTGCGCATCGTTTTGCGTAGCGTTTTCTCCGCGATATGCGCGGCACGCTCCGCGCCCTTTGCAATCTCCACGTCGAGATACGCCTTGTCCTCCATCAGCCGCGCGTAGTTCTCGCGGATGGGGCGCAGCTCGTCCGCGACCGCCGTGCCAACGGCAGTCTTGAAGTCGCCGTAGCCCTTGCCCGCGAACTCCACCGTGATTTCCTCCATCGTCTTGCCCGTTACGGCGGAGTAGATCGTCATGAGATTGTTGATGCCGTCCTTGCCTTCGCGGAACGCGACCTCCGCCTCGCTGTCCGTCACGGCGGACTTGAACTTCCTCAGAATCGTCTTCTCATCGTCGAGGATGTAGATCGTCGCCTTTGCATTCTCGTCCGACTTGCTCATCTTCGCCGTCGGCTCCGCGAGACTCATGACGCGCGCGCCCGCCTTCGGGTAGTACCCCTCGGGCAGGCGGAACGTCTCGCCGTAGACGTGGTTGAATCTCTCGGCGATGTTGCGCGTGAACTCAAGGTGCTGCGTCTGGTCCGCACCGACGGGCACATAGTCCGCCTGATAGAGCAGGATGTCGCCCGCCATGAGCGCAGGGTAGGTAAAGAGTCCCGCGTTGATGTCCTCGGGGTGCTTTGCCGACTTATCCTTGAACTGCGTCATGCGCGTGAGGTCGCCGAACGGGCTCAGGCACGAGAGCATCCACCCCATCTGCGCGTGCGCGGGGACGTGACTCTGGATAAAGACGAGACTCTCTGCGGGATCGAGTCCGCACGCGAGCAGCAGCGCAAACGCCGCGCGGCTCGCCTTGCGTCGTGCGGCGGGGTCGTGGTACACCGTCAGCGCGTGGAGATCGGCGACAAAATAATAGCAGTCATACTCCTCCTGCAGGTGCCGCCAGTTCTTCACCGCCCCGAGATAGTTGCCGAGGGTGAATGTGCCGGTGGGCTGGATGCCGCTCAGGATGATCTTGCGGCGGGAGGTGACTGCTGCGTTTTCGTTCATGACGTTCCTTCCTTTGTTGTAGAATGTTTCTCCATTATATACCATGAGAGAAAGATAAGCAAAGATAGAATGTCGCAGCGCAAAAACAAGAAAAAAGCCGCCCTATGAAGCCAAAACAGCCTCATAAAGCAGCCGATCGATGTCATATGTCCGTCAAGAGATCGCCATAGCGTTCGGAGAGACCGCGTTCCATCTGCTCGAACGCGGGGATGTAGCGCGTCAGTATCTCCTCGACCAGTGCCTCTGCACGTGCACTGCTGTAGATGTGCGTCATGTCATTCCGCGCGCGCAGCATCGTGAGCCACACGTCCTCATCGAGAAAATCAAAGAGGAGATACGCCTCCTTGAGGATCGCGCGCGGCGAGCCGGAGGCGGAAACGGCACGCCCCTCGTAGCGCATAAGGTCTTTCAGGAGTTTCCATCCCAGCTCGAATTGGATAAAAAATTTATCGACGATTCCACTGATGATGAATTCATTCGTCAGATCTTGCGCGCGCGCCTGTCGGAGTACCGCCAAATGCCGCACAAACTCGTCATACCGCTTCATAGATCATCACTCCGTCCCGTGCAATCTCATCCGCAAGCTGCGCCGAGGTCTCCGTCTCCATATCCACGAGATCGAAGGAGAGCAGCGTCTCCACCTCCTCATCCACGGCAAAGGCAAAGTCGCGAAAGCGTGCGCAGCCGTAGACCGCGAGGTCGATGTCACTCCGCTCCCCGTGCGTGCGCCGCGCACGCGAACCAAAGAGCACAAGCCGCCGCGCTCCATAGGCATGGGCGAGCATTCGCAGCGCCGCAAAAATACGCTCCTCGCGCGCTGTCCACGCGATTCCGGCATACGATTTCATGTGTATTTGCTTTCTCATAGCGGGAGTTTATCAAAATGAT
>CAUVFG010000214.1:0-2565 GCA_963551125.1 uncultured Selenomonas sp.
CAATGCAGGACGTATTCAGCCGTATCCCCATGCCGACATGGCGCTGGCTCGGGGTCAATGATCTCCCCGTGCCTGCGGGGCTTGCGGATACAAGAGATGAGCTTCGGCTCTCTGCAGCGGCAGGGGAGCGCGTGCAGCACGTTGTGGAGCTGCGCGAGAACGGAGCGCAGGAGATCTATGTGGATGTTGCGGAGGGGGCGGAGCTCGCACTCACCTACATCCAGTTCGCACCGACGGATGCACCTGCGGCGAGCCGCATTCATGCAAATGTGGCGCGCGGGGGGCTCTTCTCCTGCACGCTGGTCGAGGCGGGTGCGCTGCATACGGCGTCGGAGCTGCGCGTGACGCTTGCGGGCGATGAGGCGCGTGCGGATGTTTGGGGACTGTACTTCGGGGATGAGGCGCGCAAGATCGACCTCAACTATGTCATACGGCAGGAAGGACGGCATACGGATGCGAATATGCAGGTGCGTGGTGCTCTGCTGGACCGCAGCGTTAAGACGTTCCGCGGCACGCTTGACTTTGTGCAGGGCGCGCGCGGCTCGGTCGGCAAGGAGGACGAGGAGGTCATGATTCTCTCTCCCCACGCGCGCAACCGCAGCGTGCCGCTCATGCTCTCACACGAGGGCGATGTGGACGGGCATCATGCGGTCAGTATCGGGCGGATGGACGAGGAGAAGCTCTTCTATTTGATGAGCAGAGGGCTCGATGAGCGGGCGGCGCAGCAGCTCGTTGTCGAGGCGTCCTTTGAGCCGGTACTGGCGCGCATTGAGAGTGAAGAGCTGCGTGCGGAGCTCGGCAGCTACCTTGAGAGGAGACTTTTGGGTGGAACGCAGGAATAACGAGTATTTGCGGGATTTCCCGATCCTGCAGACGAAGATGAACGGTCGCCCCATCGTCTATCTCGACAACGGCGCGACGACGCAGAAGCCCGAGGCTGTCATCAAGGCGGTCGCCGACTACTGCACGTACTGCAACGCGAATCCGCATCGGGGCGCGTACGAACTCTCGGTGAAGGCGACGGACATCTACGAGACGGCGCGTACGCGTACGCAGCACTTCATCGGAGCGGCGCGTCCCGAGGAGATCATCTTCACGAAGAATGCGACGGAGGCGCTGAACCTCGTTGCATACAGCTACGGGTGCGCAAACATCCGTGAGGGCGATGAGATCGTCATCACGATCTCGGAGCATCACAGCAATATCGTGCCGTGGCAGTTCGTCGCAAAGGCGCGCGGTGCGGTGCTGAAGTATATCTATCTCGCAGAGGACGGGAATCTCTCGGCGGAGGATATTGCCGCGCAGATCACAGAGAAGACGAAGATTGTCGCCGTGACCCATGTGTCGAATGTGCTTGGTCTCGTCAACGATGTTCGGACGATTGCCGACCGCGCCCATGCGGTCGGAGCGGTCATCATCGTGGACGGCTCGCAGAGTGTGCCGCATATTGCGGTGGATGTGCAGGCGATGGATGCGGATTTCTTCGCGTTCTCGGGGCACAAGATGCTCTCTCCGATGGGCATTGGTGTGCTCTACGGCAAGTGCGACATCCTCGATGCGATGCCGCCGTTCCTCTTTGGCGGGGACATGATCGAGTACGTCGGCGAGCAGGACACGACCTATGCGGAGCTGCCCGCAAAGTTCGAGGCGGGGACGCAGAATGTCAGCGGTGCCTCGGGGCTGATTGCGGCGATCGACTACCTCGAAAAGGTTGGCTTTGACCGCATTGAGACCATTGAGCGTGATCTTATTTCCTACGCGCTGCCGAAGCTGCGCGAACTGCCCTTTGTCGAGCTCTATGGCTGCGACAGTAAGCGCGACAACAAGACGGGCATCATCACGTTCAACGTGAAGGACATTCATCCGCATGACGTGGCGTCGATTCTCGACAGCTACGGCGTTGCAATCCGCGCGGGACACCACTGTGCACAGCCGCTCATGCGCTATCTCGGGCAGAACGCGACCTGTCGTGCGAGTTTCTATCTCTACAATACCCATGAGGACATCGATCGGTTCATTGAGGCTCTGAAAAAGGTACGGGGGGTGCTCGGCTATGGCGACTGAGGGGATGGCACTTGGCGATCTCTATACGGAGGTCATCGGCGAGCACAGCCGTGCCCCCGAGAATAAGGGGGCGCTCGAGACTGCGACCGTGCGTGAGCGCGGGCACAATCCAAGCTGCGGCGATGAGATCACGCTCGAACTTGAGATTGCGGACGGTGTTATCAAGGACGGTGCCTTTACGGGCGTCGGCTGTGCGATTTCACAGGCGAGTACGGACATCATGATCGATCTCATGCGCGGCAAGACGGTCGAGGAGGCACACAGGCTTGCGCAGCTCTTCACCGCGATGATCAAGCGCGAGGTCACGGATGACGACGTGCTTGAGGAACTCGATGAGGCGGTCGCGCTCAAGAACATCTCGAATATGCCGGCGCGCGTGAAATGCGCGGTGCTTGCATGGCACACGCTCGAAGATGTTTTGGAAACAGGACAAACGTCATAAACTGGGGACTGCTTTGGGAAGTTTTCGCTTCTCAGAGCAGTCCTTTCGCATTTTTCATT
>CAUVFG010000215.1:0-2554 GCA_963551125.1 uncultured Selenomonas sp.
CCTGCTCTTTGTCAACACTCCTCCGCGTAGCTTCTCACTACGCGTCGTCCTGTTTTCGCGATCAGACAAAAAATCTGCGCCAATATGATCCAACTCAAATTAACATTTCCTAGATCGTTTAGCAAAAAAGAAGCCGTCTCGTATGCAGGCGGCTTCCTTTCGTTTCAAAATAATCTATTTACGCAATCGTCGTGACGCGGACGGCGACGGAGCCGCCCTCGTTGTAGGTCATGCCTGCGACCATGACGACCTTGTCGCCCTCCTTGACGTAGCCGTGCGAGAGTGCGCTGCGCGTGCAGGACTCGATCATGTCCTCGACGCTCGTCCACTTGCGTCCCTGCATGGGGTAGACACCCCAGCGCAGGTTGATGTGGCGTGCGATCATCGGGTTCGGCGCATAGGCGACGATCATCGCCTTCGGGCGGTACTTCGACACAACGCGCGTCGTGTAGCCGGACTGGGTCGGCGTGAGGATCGCGGCCGCACTCGTCTCATACGCGAGCTGGACGGTCGCGTGCGAGACGGCATCCGTCACCGAGGAGCGCTCACGGATACTGCGCGAGCGGATGATCGTATCATACTCGAGCGATTCCTCCATGCGCAGGGCGATCGTGCTCATCATCTTGACCGCCTCGACGGGGTAGTCGCCGCTTGCCGTCTCGCCCGAGAGCATGATCGCGTCCGCACCGTCGAAGATCGCATTGCCGACGTCCGACACCTCTGCGCGCGTCGGGCGCGGGTTCGTCGTCATGGATTCGAGCATCTGCGTCGCAACGATAACGGGCTTGCCGACCGCGTTGCACTTGCGGATGATCTCCTTCTGGATGACAGGCACATCCTCTGCCGGAACCTCGACGCCAAGGTCGCCGCGTGCGACCATGATGCCGTCCGAGACCGCGAGGATCTCGTCAAAATTGTTGACACCCGCGAGATTCTCGATTTTCGGGATGATCTCCATGTGACCGCCGTGCTTTGCGATCAGATGGCGGATCTCCTCCACGTCTGCCGGACGCTGGATGAACGACGCCGCAACAAAGTCCATGTCGTTCTGGATGCCGAAGATGATGTCGCGCTCGTCCTGCTCGGAGATTGCGGGCAGCCCCAGCTCGATGCCGGGCGCTGCCACACGCTTGCGCGTCGACATCGGCCCTGAGTTCTGGATCGTCGTCACAATGTCCTTGCCGCGAATCTCATCGACGACAAGTCCGACGAGACCGTCCGAGAGGAGCAGCGTGTCGCCCGGCTTTACCTCGTTGTAGAGGTTCTTGTGATTGACGCTGACGTGCGTCACATCGCCCGGCGTGTCCTCGTAGGTCAGCGTGAACTGCTTGCCCTTCTCGAGCTGCACCTTGCCGTCCTTGAACTCGCCGAGACGCATCTCCGGTCCCTTCGTGTCGAGGACGAGCGAGATGACCTTGCCCGACCGCTCTGCCGCCGCACGCACCTTGTTGATGCGCACGAGATGCTCCTCATGTGTGCCGTGCGAGAAATTGAAGCGCGCACAGTTCATCCCGCTTTCGATGAGTGCGTCCACAATTCCCTCGGGATCCGTTGCCGGTCCCTGTGTGCAGATGATTTTCGTCTTTTTCAGCATATCATATCCCCCGCTTTTTAGGAATCACTGATAAGGTGCTTCCCTTATCTCTGAAACTTACTACTACTTGTATTTTACACTCTTTTTAGAGAGAAGTAAAGGAAGCAGGATATAAAAGTACCTGAATGATTCTCCTTATGAAAGAATACAGGAATGCAATTTGACAAATCTTTGTCCTTTCCATTATGATGTAGTCGATTCTTTTGGGAAGGGTGATTTTATGGATTTTCTCAACGCTGTGGTTGGCTCGATCAACGATTTCCTGTGGACGTATATCATCATCGTCGTGCTCGTCGGCTCCGGACTCTGGTTCACGCTGTCGACGGGGCTTGTTCAGCTGCGCGCACTGCCCGAGATGGTGCGTCTGCTCGCAGGAGACCTCGGCCGTCGCCCGAGCGGGCGCAAGGCGATCTCCTCGTTTCAAGCGTTCTGCGTCAGTACCGCCTCGCGTGTCGGGGTTGGCAATATCGCGGGCGTTGCGATTGCAATTGTGACGGGCGGTCCCGGGGCTGTGTTCTGGATGTGGGTCATCGCCTTCATCGGGACGGCGACGGGGTTTGTCGAGAGTACGCTCGCGCAGATCTACAAGATCCCGCGTGGACACGGGCTCTTTCACGGCGGACCCGCGTACTACATCCGGAATGCCCTCGGGCAGCCTGCGGTCGCAAAACTCTTTGCCGTGCTCATCTCGGTCACGTTCGGTCTGATCTATGTCTCGGTGCAGGCAAACACGATTGCGCTTTCGATGGAGAAGGCGTTCGGCATTGATACCTATCTCGTGGGCGGCGTGCTCGCCGTGCTCGCGGGGGCGGTCATCTTCGGCGGCATCCAGCGCGTCGCATCGTTCTCTGCACTGCTCGTGCCGATCATGGCGGGCATCTATCTCCTCATCGCGCTCATCATCTTCCTCATGCACATCGACCAAGTGCCGGCGATGTTCGCGCTCATCCTGCATGACGC
>CAUVFG010000216.1:0-2550 GCA_963551125.1 uncultured Selenomonas sp.
CTGTTCGAGCTCATTGACAACGCGTTCGAAATGCGTATGCTCCTCGTTGACATAACGCTCTGCTCGCGCGACAATATCCTGCGACAGACCGAGTTGCCGACTGATTGAAAAAGCATTGCTCGCCCCCGGAATTCCAATCAGGAGGCGATAGGTCGGACGCAGCGTCTTTAAGTCGAATTCCACCGAGGCATTCTCCACGCCCGTTTGTGTGTAGGCGTAGGTCTTCAGCGCCGCATAATGCGTCGTTGCAAGAACTGCAATATCACGCTGCAAGAAGTGCTCGATAATGCTGCGCGCAAGAGCAGCACCCTCATCGGGATCGGTGCCCGCCCCGACCTCATCCAGCAGGATCAGGTCGCCCTGCTGCGCCTTGTCGATGATGCGGACGATGTTCCTCGTATGCGCCGAGAAGGTGGAAAGGCTCTGTTCAATGCTCTGCTCGTCTCCGATATCCGCATAGATATTGGGATAGACGGGAAGCTCGGAATCCGGCGCCGTCGGCAGGAAGCAGCCAGACTGCGCCAGAAGTGCCAAGAGTCCGAGCGTCTTCATGCTCACGGTTTTGCCGCCCGTATTTGGTCCCGTAATGAGGAGTATGGAAAAGTTCTTGCCGAGCTCGATATCAATTGGTACGACCTTATCCTTTGAAAGCAGCGGATGCCGCGCCCGCTTTAATCGGACAACACCGTCCCGATTCAGCGTCGGCGGATATGCCTCCATCTCGCGCGCAAGACCCGCACGGGCAAAGATAAGGTCAATCTCCGCGAGAATCTCACAATTTTCCGCGAGAATCGCGGCGGACTGTGCAATCTCCCCCGAGAGCTTCTGCAAGATGCGCTGAATCTCCTGCTCTCGTGCAAGCCCCATCTGCCGCACGGTATTATTCAGCTCTACCGTCGCCAACGGCTCCACGAAAAGCGTTGCACCGCTTGACGATTGATCGTGAATCACACCAGGGAAATAATTGCGGTATTCCTGTTTGACGGGAATAACGTAGCGCTCATCGCGCACGGTGACAATCGCTTCCTGAAAATATTTCTGATTCGCCGCATCGTGCAGGATGGCGGACAGCCGATCCTTTACACGTGCCTGCGCCGTATGGAGTTCGCGCGTGATCCTGCGCAGCTCAGGGCTGGCATCATCGCGAAAATTCCCGTGTTCATCAATCGTATCTTTGAGATGGCGCTCCATTGTTCCAAGGATTTCAATCGGTCTTGCCATTTCCTTCAGAAGAGGAACATCCTGCGCGAGATCGCGAAAAAAATATTTCACATTTCGCATGCCGCCCATTGTACTCATCACGGAGCGAAGCTCATCGAGCTCGAGAACGGAGCCCATTGTCGCCTTTTTCAGGATTGCACGCAGATCGTAGATCCCGCCGAAGGGCGGTGACTGTACCTGTTGAATCGCCACCGCCTCTGCCGTTTCCGCGTGGAGGCGCACGACCTCATCGTAGTCACCGGATGGTATGACGCTGCGGCAGCGCTCCTTGCCGCGTACGGAGGCGGCAAATGATGCCAGCCAGTGTGTGATTTTCTCGTACTCCAAGACCTTGAATGACTCAGTGTCCATAGATACCTCTTATAAGATTCCGCGGAAATAGTGACCGCGTGTAATATCATTGCCCTCCTGCATGCGCAGATATTGCTCATCTTCATCCCTGATAGAGCCCTTGTGCTGCATTGCTGCCCGATACATCCGAACAATGCGCTCCAGCTCATTGACGGACATCCCGCGCCCCTCAATCCGCAGGGTTGCCACACCCATATGAAGAAGATGATTCACATAGGGCAGCAGGGATAATTGCTTGCTGTTCAAGATGTGCATACGGCAGAATTGATCGGTCATCACGGGGAAATCCACGCCCTTGCGGTCACGGAGGTAAAAACTCTGTCTGCGGCAGGGCATCGTGCATTTCCCCGTATCGAGATTGCCAAGAAAACTGCCTAGGACGCAGTACTCCGAAATCATAAGCGGGAGACGCCCGCTGACAAGAGCCGTGAGCGGCATGGGGCTTGCCTTTACAAGGCGCTCCATCTGTCTTCCGTTGAGTTCGGGCGAGAGCGTCGCTTCGCCGAATCCATATGAATATAGAAAATCCAGTGCAGACGGATTATAGGAGATCATCGAATAATCCGCATGGAGCGTAACGGGAACACGCTCACGTGCAAGGAATGCCGTACCGATGTGATGGATGTGCAGCGCTGACGGCAGCTTCTCTCCAAAGCCCTCAAAGAGATGGATCAGTGCTGCTTGTTCGCCCCCACGCACAATGCGGGGCGTATTGTAGTCGATGCGCACGCCGCATTCCTGCGCATAATCCCATGCAGCTTCATAGTCCTTCGACTGCAACGAAATGCCTTGGAGAGATTCGCCTCCGTAGAGAATGCCATCCGCACCGGCAGCAACAGCCGCCTTCATTGCCGCCAGATCATCGACCGCAGCCATCAGCGCAGCAGGAGGCAGCAATTCCATTTTGCACTTTTTCGGCATTGCACTATTTTTTTCGGCGAGCCGTACAGTCTCGTTCCGTTTTTTTTGAAAATGCTG
>CAUVFG010000217.1:0-2537 GCA_963551125.1 uncultured Selenomonas sp.
CGGCATCGAGCTCGCTCATGACATCATCGAGCAGGAGGATGGGCGCCTCGCCGACGTGCGTGCGCAGGTAGAAGAGCTCGGCGAGCTTCAGCGCGAGTGCGCCCGTGCGCTGCTGTCCCTGCGAGCCGTAGCTTCTGAGATTCATGCCGCCAACGTCAAGCACCAGATCGTCCAGATGGGGTCCCACCCCCGTCGCTGCGCGTGCAATGTCGCGCGGACGCATTTCTTTGAACATCTCATTATACCATAGTTCAAGGCGTTCTGTCATGCCATCTTTCGGAGAGGTCAGCCCCTCGGGCGCGTGTGCGATCTCATACGATATGGTCAGTTCCTCGCCCGCCGCGAGCACTGCCTGCACGCGCGCGGAGAGTGCACGCAGCTGCTCTGTTGCCGCGATCCGTCGCGTGACGATGTACGCGGCACTCTTTGCAAGCTGCGTGTCCCACGGGAGAAGCGCATCGGGCGGCGCAAGACGCGCGCGGATGTCCTTGAGGAGTGCTCCGCGCTGGCGCAGGATGTGCGTATAGCGCAGGAGCTCCCCGTAGTAGGCGGGGCTTGCCTGCGAGAGTTCGGCGTCCAGATAGCGGCGGCGCAGCGCAGGTGCGCCCTTGACGAGGAAGAGATCCTCGGGGGAAAAGAGTACCATCGGCAGGATGCCGACGAGTTCTCTCTGCTTCAGATGCTCGCCCGCGTACGCGATGCGCCGCCGCGCGCCGCGCTGAAAGGTAAAGGAAAGCTCCGCGGGAACATCGTGCCGCAGGAAGGAAAGGGCGATGTGCGCGCCGTCCGCGCCCATGCGAATAAGCTCCGCATCGCTCGCTGTGCGATGGGAGCGTCCGAACGCGGCGTAGTAAAGCGCCTCGATGATATTCGTCTTGCCCTGTGCATTCGCCCCGAGGAAGATCTGCACGCCCGCATCGAAGTTGAGGTGCAGATTCTCATAGTTACGGTAGGAACGCAGTATAAGTGATGTAATTCGCATAATTACGAACGAGTGACGCGGTATATTCCCTCGCCTTCAATCGTTATGACATCACCAACGCTAAGTTTGCGTCGGCGTGCCGTCTCGACCGCCCCGTTGCGCAGGATTGCCCCCTCTGCAATGAGCTCCTTTACGACGCCGCCGCTCGAAACGGCGCCCGCCAGTTTGAGAAACTGGTCGAGCTGGATGGTCTCGGTGTGAATTTCGATGTCTGTCAATGTGTCCTCACAGGCGTTACAACGTATACATAGTCGGGGTCTACTTCCTCACGGATGGTGATCGGCGAGAGGTTCATGCCCTGCGCGTTTGCCCCCTGCAGCGAGAGGATGAAGGTATCGCTGTCGAGGGACTTCACGGCATCCATGAGATAGGAGGCGTTGAATGCGATCGTGACATCATCGCCCGTGACCTCGGCGGGGATCGTCTCCTCTGCCTCGCCGATTTCGGGGCTGTTCGAGGAGATGCGCATGAGTCCCTTTTCAAATGCAAGTTTCACGATGTTGTACTGGTCGGTGCGTGCAATGAGTGAGGCACGCTCAACGGCGGAGGCAAAGACCGCCGCGTCGAGTATGACGCGCGTGCGGATGTTCTCCTCCTGCGGGATGACGCGGCGATAGTCCGGGAATGCGCCCTCGATGAGGCGTGAGGTCATGTAGATGCTGTCTGTGGACATGCTGATCTGATTGTAGGAGCAGGTGACGTGAATGTCGGTCGGCACGTCGCCCGTGATGGTGCGCGTGATTTCCTCCAGGAATTTCGCGGGGATGATGATGCGGATCTGTCCCGCATCCTCTTCGAGGAGCTCGCTCTTGACGGCGAGGCGGTGCACGTTTGTCGCGGCAAAGGTGACCTCCTTGCCCTCAACCTCGAGCTGGCAGCCTGTGAAGATGGGGCGTCGGTCACGCTGTTCCTCGCGCAGGCAGGCAAAGGTTGATTTCTTGACAAGACGCGCAAGCGTACGGTCTTTGATGGTAAACTGCAGTGTTCCTTCGATACGATGAAGCACGGGAAAGTCACTCGTCTCCATCGTGCGCAGGGTGAAGCGTGCACTGCCGGACTTGATGACGGCGAGTCCGTCGGAGCTTTTGGTGTCGATGGAGACTTCCTCGGCGGGCAGTTTGCGCGCGAATTCCGTGAGGTATTTACCGGGCAGAACTGCTGTGCCGACGGCGTGAATCTCGGCGGGGATGGTGACGATGAAGCCGAGCTCGTAGTTCGTGGACTGGAGCTCAAGCTGTCCTTCCTTTGCGGTCATATAGACGCCCGAGAGGATGGGGGTTTGCGGCTTGGTGGAGAGACCCTTGCTGACGATCTGCAGCGCGGAGATGAGGTCGCTCTTACCGAGTGTAATGTGCATATGCGTTCCTTTCTGATGGATGTGCTGCGCGTTGCGTGCGCTGTTTTCTATGAATGCGTGTAGTAAATAAATTTAGTAGTCGTAGTAGTAGAGGCTGTGGATTGGTGGAAAAGTGGAAAAAGCCCTGGAAAATCGCGGGGGTGGCTGTTGATAAGTTGGGCGGAGTTATGCTTTAGTTATCCACAGTTTACACAGATG
>CAUVFG010000218.1:0-2531 GCA_963551125.1 uncultured Selenomonas sp.
CCGAGGAGTATTGGACGGTCGAGGCAAAGCTGAAAAAGGGGAAGAATGCCTTTACGGCAGATGTCACGCATGTGTGCGGAAAGAAGCTCTCACTGCACAGTGAGGCGGAGACGAAGGCGCTGACGGACGATCTGGCACGGCAGGACTTTGCCGTGAAGGAGGTCAAGCGCAGCGAGCGCCGCAAGAAGGCTGCACCGCCCTTTACGACGAGCTCTCTGCAGCAGGATGCCGCGCGCAAGCTTGGCTTTACCTCGGGGCGCACGATGATGATTGCCCAACAGCTCTACGAGGGCGTTGTACTTGGGCGTCATGGTGCGACGGGGCTTATCACCTACATGAGAACGGATTCGACGCGTATCTCGAGCCTCGCCGTGGATGAGGCACGCAGCTATCTCAGCGAGACATATGGCAAGGACTATGTTCCCACGCATCCGAATATCTATGTGATGGGAAAGAAGGCACAGGACGCGCATGAGGGCATCCGCCCGACGAGCATCGTGCGTACGCCGGCGGATGTCGAAGCGTATCTGAACCGCGACCAGCTGCGCCTCTATACGCTGATCTGGCAGCGCTTTGCGGCGAGTCAGATGTCCGCCGCCGTCTACGATACGATTGCGGCGCAGATTGCGGCGGGGGACTATCAGCTGCGCGCACACGGCTCGAAGCTGAGGTTCAAGGGCTATACCGCCGTCTATGTGGGCGCGGAGATTGCAAAGAAGGAAAAGGATACCCTGCTGCCGGAGCTCGAAGCGGGCGATGCCCTTGCACTCTCGGAGCTGAAACCCGAGCAGCATTTCACGGAGCCGCCGCCGCGCTACAATGACGCGTCGATTGTCAAGACCCTCGAGGAGATGGGGATCGGGCGTCCGAGCACCTATGCGCCGATCATTGAGACGATTCAGAAGCGCGGCTATGTCGAGCGCCGCGAGAAGCAGTTCCGCCCGACGGAGCTCGGCTTTATCGTCACCGATATGCTCGAGGAATACTTCAAGGACATTGTGGACGTGAAGTTCACGGCGAATCTGGAGGGGGAACTGGACGAGGTTGCGGACGGCACTCTCGACAAGAACGATCTGCTCCGCAAGTTTTACGATCCGTTTGACGAAACGCTCAAACAGGCGGAGGAGGTCATCGGCGAGGTCGAGATTCCCGATGAGGTCACGGATATCCCATGTGACAAATGCGGGCGCATGATGGTGGTCAAGCAGGGGCGTTTCGGCAAGTTCCTCGCCTGCCCCGGATTCCCGGACTGCCGCAATGCCAAGCCACTGCTGCGCGATACGGGCGTCGCGTGTCCGAAATGCGGCGGGAAGATTGTCGAGCGCAAGAGTCGGCGCGGGCGTGCGTTCTTCGGCTGCGATCATTATCCAGACTGTGACTATACAACGTGGGACGAACCACAGCAGGAGAAGTGCAAGGTCTGCGGCTCGTTCATGCAGAAGCATCGCTACCGCACGGGGCGCAGCATCCTCTATTGCAGCAATGAGGCGTGCAGCTCGCGGGTCGGCAGCCCGATCGAGAAGGAGCTCGCACGCCAGAAGGAGCGTGCGGCAACAAAGGCGGACGGCGCACCCGAGGGAGAGACGAAGGGCAAAGCTGTGAAGAAGTCTGCCGCGCGCCGCAAGGGTACGCGCGCATGAAGAAGGTCATTGTCATCGGTGCCGGGCTCGCGGGAAGCGAGGCTGCATGGCAGGCTGCGGAAGCGGGCGCTCAGGTTGAACTCTTTGAAATGCGCCCCGTCCGCAGATCGCCCGCGCATAAGACGGACGGCTTTGCGGAACTGGTGTGCAGCAACTCCCTGCGTGGCGCGGGACTTGAAAATGCCATTGGCGTCCTCAAGGAGGAGATGCGCCGCCTACATTCGCTTATCATGGCGGCAGCGGACGCAACCTCTGTTCCTGCCGGCGGTGCACTCGCTGTGGATCGTACGGCATTCAGCGACTATGTTACGCGGCGCATTGAAGCGCATCCGAATATCAGCGTGCGTCATGAGGAGATCACTGAGCTTCCCTCAACTGATGAGGCGATTGTGATCTGTGCCTCGGGGCCGCTCACGGACGGCGCACTCGCCGATGAGATTCGTGCACTCCTCGGCGACGATGCGCTCTATTTCTACGATGCCGCTGCTCCGCTCGTCAGCTTTGCGAGCATTGATATGACGGCGGCATATCGTGCCTCCCGCTACGGCAAGGGGGAGGCGGCATACATCAACTGCCCGATGGACGAGGCGCAGTACGATGCGTTCTGGACGGCGCTGACGACAGCAGAGACGGCAAAGGCGCATGATTTTGAAAAGGAAATATTCTTCGAGGGCTGCATGCCCGTTGAGGTCATGGCAGCGCGCGGCAAGGACACGCTTCTCTACGGTCCGCTCAAGCCCGTCGGGCTCGAGCATCCCGAGACGGGCGTGCGTCCTCATGCTGTGGTGCAGCTGCGGCAGGACAATGCCGAGGGGACGATCTACAACATCGTCGGCTTCCAGACGCGGCTCAAATGGCCGGAGCAGCGGCGTGTCTTTCAGATGATCCCGG
>CAUVFG010000219.1:0-2520 GCA_963551125.1 uncultured Selenomonas sp.
CGTAATCCGCCATCAAGCGCGCCTGCTTCAAGAAAAGCTCCGCGCGTGACTGCCAGTAATCACGTGAGGTCGTCACCAGAGAACGCATCGCGCCTATCAGCTTCGGTACGGACTGCGGTCGCTGCCCTTCGGGCGGAGGCGGGATGCGTTCATCGCGGTAGATCATTCTGAGTGCACGCTGCACCGAGCCCAACTTGCCCTTTCCAGCCATCACACACCCCCGTCCGTCTGTTCTATTCCCCTATTTTACTACGAATCCAAAAAATAGCAAGTTTACACAAGAAAATACGCCCCCTGCCGGGCAGCAGGAGGCGTATTTTCGATAGAGAGAAAGAAATGTAGGGAATGTATGTGAATTCCGCGGAAGGGAAGGCCGCAGAATACGCACCGAAAGTCAGAGAGTATGAAAGCATATCTGCATTCTTATTATCTCTTGCTTTCGTGAATAATATAACGAAATGCCTTTAGAAGGTCTTGTGAAAGGCGTTAGAACTTTGTTAGCTTAATAGTAGACTGTCATTAGCCAACTCACTGCCTGCCGCCTGCTCAAACATCGAAAGGAGATCGCGCGTCGTGAGCCCCGTCTTCTTTTCCTGCGGCACATCGAAGAGGATGCGCCCCTCGTGGAGCATGATGAGGCGGTTGCCGTAGCGCAGCGCGTCCTTCATGTTGTGCGTAATCATGAGCGTCGTGAGCTGATCCTCCGAAACGATCTGCTGCGTCAGCTCGAGCACCTTTGCGGCAGTCTTCGGGTCAAGTGCTGCCGTATGCTCATCGAGGAGCAGGAGATTCGGCTTTACGAGCGTCGCCATAAGGAGTGTCAGCGCCTGTCGCTGCCCACCCGAGAGCAGCCCCACACGCGAGGAGAGGCGCTCCTCGAGCCCGAGTTTGAGACGTGCCAGCTTCTCACGGAATACGTCGCGCATCTCGCTCGTCGAGCCCCAGCGCAGCGTCGGCGTCTGCCCGCGCCGCGCGGCAATCGCAAGATTCTCCTCGATCATCATGCGCGCCGCCGTCCCCATCATCGGATCTTGGAAAACACGCCCGATGAACTTCGCGCGGCGGTGCTCCGGCCACTTCGTTATGTCCTCGCCCGCAATCGAGATCTTCCCTGTATCCACGGAGATTGCGCCCGCGATGGCATTCATCAGCGTGGACTTGCCCGCACCGTTGCCGCCGATCACCGTGACAAAATCCCCGGGTTTTAGATGGAGCGTAATGCCGGAGAGTGCCTTTTTCTCCGTGATCGTCCCCGGATTGAACGTCTTTTTGATGTCCTCTATGCGCAGCATCACTCCGCCCCCTTCTTCATCGCATGGTATTTCGACTGAATCAGAGGCAGCGAGAGCGCGATCGCCACGAGAATTGCCGTAAAGAGTTTGAGATCATTCGGCGGCATGCCAAGCTGCAGCACGATTGCAATGACGGCACGGTAGACGATGGAGCCGAGCACGACGGAGATCAGCCAGTTCTTGAAGCTGCGCGTGCCAAAGAGCACCTCGCCGATGATAACGGACGCGAGCCCGATGACAATCGTGCCCGTGCCCATGCCGACATCTGCAAAGCCGTTGCTCTGCGCCACAAGTGCGCCGCAGATCGCGACCATGCCGTTCGAGAGCAGGAGGCCGAGCACGATCATGACATCCGTATTCACGCCGTTCGCTCGGATCATGTGTGGATTCGCGCCCGTCGCACGGATCGCAGTGCCCAGTTCCGTACCAAAGAACCAGTACGTCAGCAGGATTGCGAGCACAACGACAACCGTACCGATGAGCAGGATATTCGTCGCCGCATCCAGCCCCCAGATATTCCATTCTGTGAACAGCGTTTCCTGCTGCAGGAGCGGCAGATTCGCCTTGCCCATCACGCGCAGATTGATGGAGTACAGTCCGATCATCGTGAGAATTCCCGCGAGCAATGCGGGGATCTTGAGTTTCGTGCAGAAAAATCCCGTAATGACCCCCGAGACGCAGCCTGCCAAGCATGCCGCAAAAATTGCCGTCAGCGGCGTATAGCCCGCGACCAGCATGGAAGCGGCAACGGCTGCTCCCAGAGGAAAGCTGCCCTCAACCGTCAGATCGGCAATATCCAATACGCGATAAGTCAGATAGACGCCGAGCGCATAGAGTCCCCAAAGAACTCCCTGCGCTGCCGTCGCAATGACGAGATCCATAACGTCACTCCCTAGTTTCAGAAAAAAAGCGGACACGCTGCGTGCCCGCTCCGCTGTGTTCAATCCTACTTACGGTACAATCCTTGCACCGTTCAGTACATCGGCAGGAATCGTCAGACCGATTTTCTCCGCATTCTTCTTGTTGACGACGACCGTGAGATCACGCGCCGTCTCAATCTTCATATCCGATGGCTTTCTCTTGCCCTCGAGGATGTCCGCTGCCATATCACCCGTCTGAACACCGAGTTTGTAGTAGTCAACGCCCTTGGTCGCGAGAGCGCCTGCTGTGACGCCGCCCTCAAAGGCGCAGATCACACCTTTTCCCGCCGCATCCGTGATGCTCGTGA